>WGBG01000147.1 GCA_015494395.1 Deltaproteobacteria bacterium | reverse complement strand
CTACCGGATCACAGCGGTCCAGTGTGCAGGAATCTCCATCATCGCATACAATCGGTTTATGCAGACATTCCTCAGTTTCCGGGTTACACCGGTCCTCGGTGCAGACATTCTGATCATCACAGTTCACCGGTTCGAACACGCAGCCTGATTCAGCATCACATCTGTCTATTGTACAGAGATCACCATCGTCACATACCACAGGATCGTGCATGCACTCTCCAATATCTGGGTTACACTGGTCTTCTGTACAGAGGTTTTGATCATCACATGTTTTTTCCGCGTGCACACACTCCATTGTGACAGGATCGATAAAATCTTCTGTACAGGGATTGCCATCATCACAATCCACAGGCATGGTGCAGGGACAACCCTGTCTACCATAATCAGGGGCAAATACATTCAGATCATCAACATCCACATCGCCGTCATAGTCGAAGTCTCCTTCGCAGTCCCCGGTATCTGTGCAGTCAGTGCGGTTGAAATCAGCAGCGAATACCGCCAGGTCAATTCCATCCACATCACCGTCACGGTCAAAATCACCCTGGCAGTAAGGTGTAGGGTCTTCGGTCACCAGAACAAAGGCCATATCCTTCCCTTCCAGTGCCCGCCAGACGTTTCCTCCTCCAACCACAGCGGCATCGTTCCAGTGATCCTTTGAGGTCTCCCAGCCCCAGTGCCAGTTTTCACTGGTATCTGCCATGACAGCACCGATATCAAGCCAGTAACTTTCTCCTTTCCTCTGGCGGAACTGCTGTTCATCATTAAACTTGATTATGTAATAGAACTTGTGCTCCCACCAGGTGCGTCCAGAGACATCTACATGGGAGATAGAATCCCAGTAATGCTGTTCAAATTCAGTAACATGGATCTCTTTAAGCAGTTCGCCGGGATGGCTCCAGGGCATATCAGCGTCAACTCCTTCGGGTATGTCCCTATGGAAACTTATCTTGAATTCTGCAACCCTGGGAACCGGCATACCGGCAAAAGGTGGGCCTGCGACCTGCTGTGCCCAGTGAGTTCCTCCGTCTCTGTCAAGGAAAGAGCCCCAGAAATGGACCTCTGTTACGGGACGGCCATTGGTACACAGGAAATCATCGGCAACAACAGGTCTGTCTATCATTGAAGATATATTGATTCCATCTGCCATGTCAGGGAACTGGAGCCACTTTATGGGGCCTCTGCAGGTGGTGAGTTCAAATGACATGTCAAGCAGCCTGGAGAATGTTACATCGTCCACAAAGTGTTCCTGTCCACCTACCGCAAACTGGTTCACAACTCCCTGAAGTTTGACAACGCCGTTATCCTCTCCAAAGCCACCCGATACGGAGACATGCACTCCATCAATTGATATACCGTCAATATCCTGATAATTTTCAAAGTTTAGCATCTGGCCGTTGACCATGATATTGTTATATCCACCATACTCCCCGAACAGGAAGGAGACGTCACTTGCAGGACCAGGGAAGGCAAAGGCAAGGTTAATGTTCTTGGCGTTAATCTCACTGCCTGCTCCACCTGCCTTTCCCAGATTGTCAACAGTGGCGATTCCACCCATGTTCCATGTACCGTCCATCCTTCTGAACGGGCCCACAACCACCGGCACCCCTGCCGTTGTGAACGCGTCGCCAACGGTGTAAGTACTTCCGACCACGAGGTCTTCAAAATTAAGTGTCCTGGCAGAGGCTCTTATGATTGAACCTATCCTGAAATTGTGCAGACCCAGTTAAGCCGCTTTTTGCAGTTCAAACCAATGTTCTTCATATTCTGATGGTGACTGCCATCCATTGGCGGAATGCCTTCTGCGACGATTGTAATACTGCTCAACATACTTGAAAATACCAGTGCAAGCCTGGCTAAAATCCTTGAAAACGGTATGGTTAAGATACTGACCTTTCAAGGTGTGAAAGAATGATTCTGCTACTGCATTGTACCAACAGTTGCCTTTACGGCTCATACTCTGCACAAATCCCTTCGCTTTCAATAATTGTCGGAAGGCCTTGCTTGCATACTGCACTCCACGATCGCTGTGTACCATAAGCCCTGGAGGTGGAGTCCTGCGTATTATAGCTTTGTTGAAGGCCTTTAACGTAGATGCGGTCTCCAGGGAATCACTCAAGTCCCAACCTACAACCATCCGTGAATAAAGATCAATAAATACACTTAAGTAATACCATTTAGAGCCAGCCTTAAGATAGGTTATATCACCAACCATACCTTGTCAGGTGCATCAACTGTAAAATTACGATCCAGGAGATTTTCTGCTACTGGCTCTGAATGTCTGGAATCTGTTGTAGTCTTGTATCTCTGTAACTGTTCAGCGTATCCATGGTAATTGAGGTTAGTGAATGGCCTTGTTTTTCCGTTCCAGTGAATAATTTCTTGTTTTTCTAAGGCTTGCTCCGCCAAAATCGCGAAACTCACTCGTACCTAACTCAAACAGATGAGATTCCAGCCATGCTTGAACTGGCAAAAAGACTCCATTTCCTCGTTACAAATGATCTCATGGAGTCTTCTTGGCAGAGCGCAAACAGAGCTTACCCCGCAATGAAGGAGGCATGTCATGTCAAAAGAGAATGTGGAGAATTTTTTAATAGCCGGTGGAGAAGATAAACGTATTAGAGAAAAATACAATGAACCGGCAACAATGGAGGAGTTCGTGGAATTGGCCCGAAAAGACGGCTATGATTTTACCGTTGAAGAGCTTTCAGAAGTCCTGAAGGAATCGGGTGATATTTTTGACAAACATGGTAACCCTCCAACGCGTTCAATCTGGTGGACCTGAAAACATCAGTTTATGTTTTGTTATCCAAAGCCCACGAAGGTCACGAAAACTAAAGATTAGCAGCACTTCGTGTCCTTCGTGGCAAATAAGTCTTTACCTGTTGCGGTACCCTGAGCCCTTAGTTCTTTTCTGGCACCAGACCATTCTTCGTAACCTTTTCAGAGGATACCTGCCACCTGCTGGCGCACGATATTGCCGTTCTTCATTTCAACAACACGAAACTGGTGATCCTTTTTCGTACCTTGAGGCACGATGAAACCCAGCGTGGAAATAACATTTACATGCCCATCTCGAGTTACGTTATCCAGGTGCTTGTGACCCGACAGGGTGAGTTTCAGGTTAGGATATTTGAACAGCCGCTTTTTTACCTGGTCTGCATTGTTCAGTACATACTTGTGGATGGCAGCCTGATCTTTTTCACCCCAGAAGTTCCAATAGACCTGGTGATTTAAAAGAATGAAATAGCGATCCTTGTTGTTTTTAAGCTGATCCTCCACAAAATCCATGCTTTCCGGGGTAAACATGCCGTTGTTGTGGTGTTCTATTGTGGTGTCAACCCCCAGTATGGTGTACCTGCCCTTTTCAAGGCTCCAGTCCCTTCCGGACACCTTGGCGCCAGATGTGAAAAACATCTTTGCATAATCATCCTGGTTCAAGGGGTCGTTTGCGGGTTTGGGTGAGGATTCCTTGTTACCACGCACCGAGTACCAGGGACATTTGAGCTGGTCGACTATCTTCTTGAAGGTTTCGGCATCCTTTTGACCTGGTACATTGTTGTTAAAATTGTCCCCACCAAAAACCACCAGGTCAATATGGGAATAGTCTTTGTTAATCCTTTCAACGAACATCTCCAGCCATGAGACGCTTTGTGGTTTTCCAAGATCAAGATGGGTGTCTGTCACGTGAATGAAACTAAGACATTCATCTTTCAGATCGGGGGCGGCTGACTCTCCTGTAGTTGCCTCTACAGGTAAACCACCTAAGAATCCGGATGCAAGCCCATAGCCTGCAAGTCCCAACAAACTCTTTTTGATAAATATTCTTCGTGAAATCGGTTTCATACCTTAATTCCTTTCATTCACTGTAAAGAAGTTTAAATTTTGCCGACCTTTTACACTGTAATTCGGCTTTAATTTTTCACTTGGTAATCGTTTAGCACTCGCCTGATTTTCTGAGTCAATGTAACAGGGGTGATGGGTTTGGGGATGTAATTAATTCCCTGCTCAAGCACACCATGGTGGGCAATGATATTCTCCGTGTAACCCGACATGAATATTACCTTTATGTAGGGACTTTCTTTTCTGATTATTTCCGCTAGCTCTCTGCCGCTCATACCAGGCATAATAACATCCGTGATGAGCAGGTGTACTTCACCACTATATTCACGTATTGCATTAATTGCATCCTTACCAGACGCAGCCTGAAGGCAGTTGTATCCCAGCGGTTTTAGCGTTTCTATAATAAGCTGACGAATAGATGCATTGTCGTCAACGATAAGTATTGTCTCGTTTCCCTGCGGCAACACTTTGGTGGAAGATTTACTTTCTGCGTCTTCAGCCGTTTTGTCGCTGGCCGGTAAATATATTTTGAATGTTGTCCCTCTTTCTTTTTCACTGTATGCGTAAATATAGCCATCGTGTTGCTTAATAATACCATATACCGTTGCCAGGCCAAGACCGGTTCCTTTGCCCTGTTCCTTGGTGGTAAAAAATGGATCAAATATTCTTGCTAGAATATCTTCGTCCATGCCATCTCCGGTATCACTAATGGCCATTAAAACGTATCGTCCCGGTTTCACCTCCTTACGTTTATTCACATAGTGCTGATCAAGTTCCACCTCTGCGGTTTCAATTATGATTTCACCACCGTTTGGCATGGCATCTCTGGCGTTTACTATCAGGTTCATTATAACCTGTTCAATTTGACCGGGATCGGCCTCAACATTACAGCTTTCTTCTGACAGATAGGTGGTAATTACTATGTCTTCGCCTACCATCTTGCCCAAAATTTTCAGAAAATTCTGTATAATTGTATTTATTGATAGAACCTTCTTTTCCAGAACCTGCTTGCGGCTGAATGCCAGCAATTGCCGTGTCAAGGTAGCAGCCTGATTGGCGGATTCATGAATACGCTTTATTTTCTCACGTATTGGATCGTTGGCTGGAAGATTAGCAAGCATCAGGTCTGAATAACCCAGGATTATACTGAGAACATTGTTGAAATCATGTGCGATACCAGCGGCAAGCCGGCCAATGGATTCCATTTTCTGAACTTGTAGGAGTTGCTGTTCAAGCTTGATTTTTTCCGATGTCTCCTTTTTAAGTTTCTGGTAGGCTTCATAGGCCTTGCTGTACATGAAATTGATAGCATCCACCGTACTGGCAAGTTCATCATCTTTGGCGTGCCTGTTAATGGGGCGATCCAACACCAGAGGTCCCTGTTGCTCTTCAAATGTGATGCGCCTGGTGTACTGCTGAATGGTGATCAAATGTCTGGAAACAAGATACCAGAATATGTAAATGATGCTTAGAGAAATAATGGACATCAGTAACAGGCTCTGAAAAAGGGTAATTATAATCGAGGATACAGCTTTCCTGTAAGCGGATTGTTTTGATGCCGCAACCGTAAGCTTGCCCAGGAAGACACTTTTCCCTTCATTCCGGTGATAAAGGGGCATTGTTTTTATTATGACATTGTCACTGTCAAGTGTCCCGTAACTGACGAGAGTCTTTCCATTTTCATCGGTGATCTCAGCAAATACAATATCTCCATTGGTCAGGAAACCCTGAATTGCAAGTTTCAGTAAGCGAGTATCCAGTATCCACAAACTCTCCTCTATAAAAGACTTATTGCTTGCTACAATGTTATCCAGTTCGCTTTTAAGGAAAGAGACCCTGGCCTGGTATTGCTGATACGATATGATAAAGGAGAGCATCAGGGCCATTATTGCCCCAATTAATGCCACATAGAGAGCAAAACGTCTCCCGATTTTACTCTTTAACCATTCCGGCTTTACTGCTGGTTTCATCTTGACCACAAATATCGTTATTTTGTGACAAATGCGTTCCTTCAAAAATATGCTGCATGGTGCCATCCATCTGCATCTGATGAATGGCCTTGTTGAAATCATCCAGCACATTGGTAAACGGGGAATCTTTTCGAACAAGAAGACGGAAAGCTACTGTCTTGAGTGGGTATGGATTGGTTATTATGCTTTTATAACCTTCTGAAATTGAATTGCCCTTTTTTATCTTCTTTTTAATAAAGGCAGCCCCGGTAAAATTATTTGCAATATAAATATCTACCCGCCCCTTGATAAGCATATTGAAAGCACTGTCCATATTTGGGACCCACGTTATGTCAAATCCCTTCAGGTTCTCCTTTGTCCATCCGGCACCGATTACTTCAACAATTTTAAATGGCCTAACTTCCTTAAGCGAGCGTATGGACATTATCTCCTTTATACGTGGGTTATTTCTGTGGACGAATATGTGTTCACAAACAAGAAGAATGGGATCGGAGCTTAGAAAAAACGTTTTTCTTTCATCAGTCAGGATGGTAACCATACCATCTGCTTTGCCGTCTGCTACGATCTTTTGCGCTCTAACCCAGGGATAGACCTCTACTTCAAGGGGAATATCCAGCCGGTGAAATGCCTCTGTCATTATCTCGTATAAAATACCTGCTGGCAGTCCGTCTGTTCCGCGGTAAATTAGTGGCGGATAATCTTCATCGTCCACCCAATGAAAAGCCCTTATGTGTCCTGCATCGGCAGAACCGAACATCAACAAAAGCGCCAGCAACAAGAAGTTAGTGGCCTGTATTGTAAATGCTTTTGGTAATCTATATGTCGTAAACAATTTTACCCTACCCTGTCCTGTAATGGTCTCCAGACTTTTCTGTCACTTCTTCATACATCCAAACAAATCTAATTACACTTTAACTTCTTTGAAAAAACAATTTTCCAGATTTTTAAACACTCAATATGCCTTAATCATCGTGTGACACTTAAAACACAAGGTCCACAAACACATCATTACTTTCCTTATCGGTATGTAATAAACTATCTCTTTTAAGGGAAGATTATTCTGGATGAGTTCTACTACTCCTGGTCTTTTAATTTTCTAACTGTTCAGCGCAAAACACAATTTTCCAGATTTTGAAACGCTCAATCCAGGATCAATTTTCTTGCATTAAATTTAGTTATATTGTAATATGGCTATATACATCACAGACTATTAAATGACGATTTTATAATACTGAACACTCAAAAAACGACAATGTTGGTCCTTGATGTGTATGGCTAACAGGCTATGTTCAAATAATGGAGACAAGAATTTTCAAATCAACACTACGCAAATTGAAGGCCCTCTCTGATGGTACAAGAATGAAAATTCTTGCCATGCTTAGTGTCAGGTCCATGTGTGTGTGTGAGCTTACCCATGTATTGGGGCTTGCACAGCCTACTGTCTCAAGGCATCTGAAGCAACTTGAAGATACCGGCTTTATAAACAGCAGACGGGAAGGTAACTGGACCATCTATTTTCTTGACCCTGAAGATAAAGTCATCAGCCAGTTGCTTGATCTTGTAATGGCAAATGCGTTGTCAGAACTCGAGTGGCATGAGCTAAAGAAAACTTTAAATGCTGTGGACAGGTGCAGCATCTCTGGAAATGGCAGAGACAAGACGGCGAAGGAGAATACGGCATGAAGAAAGTACTCTTTATCTGTACCCAGAATGCTTGCAGGAGCCAGATGGCAGAGGCAATAGTCGGGCAGGCGCTTGAAGGGCTGGTGCAGACTTTCTCTGCCGGAACAGAGCCAGCCCGGATTCATCCCCTTGCAATTAAGGTCCTTGAGGAAGACGGAATAGATATTTCCCGGGCCAAGTCAAAGCACATTGACGAATTTAAAGGACAGGCATTTGACCTGGTAATTACCCTGTGCGGTGGCGCTGCTGAGAGCTGTCCATTCTGGCCAGGTCAGGGAAAGCGCATTCACGTGGGCTTTGACGATCCTGCAAAGGTTGAGGGGAACGATGATGAACGTCTTGGCGCCTTTCGTATGGTTCGTGATGATATAAAAAAACGTCTTGTGCCTGTAGTTCGCCAGGAACTTGGTCTTTGAGGTTGCTTTGGGCGTTAAGTGTTCAGCGTGCTATATGCCATATAAAGATACCTTTGGGATGCGTATAAGGAACTTCGTGTTTGTTTTTTTGTTTTCTATATTGATGTATGTAAATATAGTTATGGGTTATGTCTGATCTTACAAAAGTTCTAAATAACAGTTCACTGGAGGTGTATTAACCAATGTCTGAACACATCGCTGAAAAACTGTCGTTTCTTGACCGGTACCTTACACTCTGGATTTTTGCCGCAATGGCAATCGGGGTTGGAACAGGCTACCTTTTTCCTGGGGTTACCGATATTATCCACTCCTTTCAGGTGGGTACGACAAATATTCCCATTGCCATCGGCCTGATTCTCATGATGTATCCTCCCCTTGCAAAGGTCCGGTACGAGGAACTTGGCGAGGTGTTCAAAAACGGAAAGATACTTGCCCTGTCACTGGTTCAGAACTGGATAGTGGGCCCCATACTCATGTTTGTGCTGGCTGTAACCCTGCTCCAGGGATACCACGAGTACATGGTGGGCCTCATAATGATAGGCCTGGCCCGCTGCATAGCCATGGTCATCGTCTGGAACGAGCTTGCACACGGTGATACCGAGTACTGTGCTGGGCTCGTTGCCTTCAATTCAATTTTCCAGGTTCTCTTCTACTCTGTTTACGCGTGGTTTTTCATTACATGGCTGCCTCCCGTTCTGGGGCTTGGTGAGGCCGTGGAGGTAAATGTCTCCATGGGCCAGATTGCCCACAGTGTCTTTATCTACCTTGGGATACCCTTCATCGCCGGCATGATCTCGCGCTATGTTGGCCTCAAGATCAAGGGCAGGGAGTGGTATGAGAAAAAATTTATTCCTGCCATAAGCCCCATAACCCTTACCGCCCTGCTTTTTACCATACTGGTAATGTTCAGCCTCAAGGGAGAATATATTGTCGAGCTTCCCCTTGATGTAATCCGCATTGCCATACCTCTTACCATCTACTTCCTGGTGATGTTTTTCATATCCTTCTATATGAGCGCAAAGGTCGGAGCCGATTACAGACATACCGTTACCCTTTCATTTACCGCGGCTTCAAACAACTTCGAGCTTGCCATAGCGGTAGCCGTGGCTGTTTTCGGTATTAACTCCGGCGCTGCATTCGCAGCGGTTATTGGTCCGCTTGTGGAGGTGCCGGTTCTGATAGGGCTTGTAAACGTGGCTTTGAGATTAAAAGGAAAATTTTTTCCGGAGGAGTCTGATGCAGCCCCGGATGCTGTATAACAGGATGATTTGAAGAATGCTTAAGATTTTTACCATAATAGCAGACATTATTGTTTACCAGTGGCTTGGCATGGACCCAGAGACCCATCTTGCCGAGTCCCTGCACTTCTTTATTGAAGACACCACCAAGATTTTCTTCCTGCTTGCCACAATCATATTTGTTGTGGCAATTATCAGGAGCTTTTTCCCGCCGGAGCGTACCCGCAAGTTTCTTGCCGGAAAAAATGTCTTTATCGGCCATGTACTATCTGCCCTCCTTGGCGTGGTGACTCCATTCTGTTCCTGTTCCGCCTGTCCCCTGTTTATCGGCTTTGTGGAGGCAGGTATCCCGCTGGGAGTCACCTTCAGCTTTCTTATAGCTTCACCCATGGTGAACGAGGTAGCGCTCATTCTGCTCTTCGGCCTCTTTGGCTGGGAAATTGCCGCCATTTACCTGGTAACAGGGCTTCTGGTGGCAATCGTTGCAGGGATCGTGATTGGGAAGCTCAACATGGAAAAGTACGTTGCGGATTATGTCTGGGAAGTCCGCATGGGAGAGGCGGAAGTCCCGGATATGAACTGGACTGAGCGCATTCAGTATGCAAGGGGATATGTGAAGGAAATACTGGGCAAGATATGGATCTACGTGCTTCTAGGTATTGCCGCAGGCGCTCTAGTTCACGGATACGTACCCCAGGATTTCCTCCTCAAATACGCAGGCCCCTCAAATCCAGTAGCAGTGCCATTTGCGGTAATCCTCGGCGTGCCCCTTTACAGCAATGCCGCAGGAGTCATCCCCATAGTCCAGGCTCTTATGGCAAAAGGGCTTCCGCTTGGAACAACCCTGGCCTTCATGATGGCTGTAACTGCCCTCTCATTTCCGGAAATGGTGATACTGAGCCAGGTTCTGAAAAAGCAGCTCATTGCGACATTCGTTGGGGTTGTGTCCGTAAGTATAATTATAGTGGGTTATCTGTTTAATTTTATAATGTGATTTTTAAAAGGAGTGGACGATGCAGAGGCAAGAGGAGATGATCTGTTACTGCTTTTCATACACCGAGCGGGATATCGTTGATGACGTACTTGAAAACAACGGCCGCTCCACCATTATGGAACGTATTGCAAACGAAAAGAAGGCGGGGAAATGCCGTTGCAGGGAGACAAATCCCCGTGGCCGGTGATGCATGGCTGATGTCCGCCGGGTTGTGGACAAGGCGGCAGCTTCCCTGGGATTATGATGCTGTTATGAAACCGAGTTAAATCATTTGACCGAGACATCTTCAGGGGCAAGCGGATGGTTGTTGCCAACCTTTGCCATGGCTGCATCAAATTTGGCCCTGCTGCCACGGGTTGCTCGCTGTTCGAGATATGCCTGGGTTTTAAGTGCAGCCATCTTTTCTGCAAGGGCGGTGGCAATCAGCTGGTTAACAGATATGCCTTCTTCCTTTGCAATTTCTTTTGCTTCCTTGTGGAGGGATTTGGGTAATCTTAAGCTGACAGTGCTCATATGAATCCTCTGATATTCAAAAATTCCCACGGGGTTAATGCTTGTATGCCAAATCTGGAGATAGCAACTACAGTATCTTAAAATTAAAAGGACAGGTAAACAATGAATAAATTGAAACATTCCATGAACAGTCTGAACGTACTCTTGTTTGCACTGCTTGCATGTTTTGCAACCACAGTGATGCCAGGTCGAATTGCATGTGCTGCAAACACTGCTCCTACTAGGGTTATTGCCTACTACTTTCACGGTGATTACCGCTGCCAGACCTGTACTACCCTTGAGCGTCTGTCACGCAAGGCAATTAACGAAAAATTTTCCAAAGAGCTTGAATCAGGTACACTTGCATTCAAAAGTGTCAATGTTGATGAGCCTGAAAACCGGCATTTCATAGAAGATTTTGGCCTTTACACAAAATCCCTTGTGCTTGTGGAGATGCAGGGTGACAGGGTTGTAAGGTACAAAAATCTCAACGCAATCTGGACCCTCTGGAGGGATGAGCCGGCATTTGAAAAATACGTGCAGAAAGAGGTTGCCGCCTTTCTTAAAGAGGCGAATGCCGCAAAGAGCAGCAAATGAACCTCGAATCCATTCCCCTCATAAGTGCGCTCTGGCTGGGTATTCTTACTTCAATAAGCCCCTGCCCCCTGGCGTCAAACATAGCTGCCATGTGTTATATCACCGGCGGAACCGGCAGGCTTGAAGGGCGTAAGGCGTCCCGCATGGGCATTTATTATACCCTTGGGCGGATGATAGCCTATACCATGGTGGCAGGCGTGGTGGTAAAGGGGCTGCTTACAGTGCCTGTGGTGGCCCAGTTCCTTCAGAAAAACATGAACATGATGCTTGGGCCCGTGCTACTCTGTGCAGGTCTTGTAATGCTGGACTTTTTGTCTCTTAATTTCAGAGGCGTTGATGCGGGAAACGGCCTTGTTGAGAGGCTCAAGACAAGGGGGCCATTCTGGGGTTCGCTGTTTCTTGGCGTGGTGCTTGCCTTTTCATTCTGCCCGGTTTCCGCAGCGCTCTTTTTCGGGAGTCTCATTCCCCTTGCCGTGGCCCAGAAGTCCCCTGTGCTTTTCCCTCTCATGTACGGGGCCGGAACTGCCGCACCCGTTGTGGCTGCTGCCGTGGCCCTTGCCTTAGGAGTGGATATAACAGGGCGTTTTTTCCAGGCTGGCAGGCGATTTGGAGGCTTTGCCAAGAGGGCTACAGGTTTCGTGTTCGTGGTTGTTGGAAGTTATTACATATATGAGTTCATCCTCTCAGGCATGATCGCCTGAAGACAGAAAGACGTAACTTTTCAACAAGTCTGTGCAAAATATGCTGTACCTTTAAGATTTTACGAAAATGTCAAACAATAAAAGGAGGAATTAAGAAATGAAAATTGAAGTTCTTGGTCCAGGATGTCCCCGTTGTCAGTCCCTTGAGGCAAACGTGAAAGAGGCACTCAGCCAGCTTGGCATGGAGGCCGAGGTGGAGAAGGTTACAGAGATGGGACAGATTGCCGCGCGTGGAGTCATGTCAACTCCAGGTGTTGTTATTGACGGCAAGGTAGTAAGCGCAGGAAAGCTCCTTTCCGTGGATGAGGTCAAGGCGATCCTTGAAAAACAGTAAAAAGCGTATTCGAACAACTGCCCTTTTAAAAATGCTCAACAAGGTGAAAGGCTGCTCATGAGACCTCAAATGATGGTTGTAGAGTATGGCAAAGGCATAAACTGCCGTGGAGCCGGAAACTGGACAGGGAGAAGATGTATGTCTTTGATGAAAAGGTCAAATAGCAGAAGCGTTCTTGTGGCTCTGCTTTGCCTCTCCACGTTTTTTCTGCTTCTCACTGTCCCTGTACGGGCTGAAGAGCCAGTGCCCCTTACCCTGGATGAGGCAATAAGGACAGGCCTCAAGGAGAGCCCCCTTATGGCCTCTGGAGGCTATGATGTGAGTGCATCGGCCCAGGGACGCAGGGCAGCTCTTGGGCAGCTTCTTCCCCAGGTCAATTCCTATGCCGGATACAGGCGTCAGAGTGATCCGTCTGCGGTGGTCCCGATAAAGCAATTTGGAGGCAAACCGCCAGTCTTCAGCCGGGACCAGTATTCCTACGGCCTTCTTATGAAGATACCTTTGTTTGAAGGTGGCCGTAACTGGAGCAGGCTTGCGGCAGCCGAGATATCCGAGGCCATTTCAAAAGAGGCCCTCCATGTTACCCGGCAGGAACTGGTTGCCAGTATTACCAACCTCTTTAACCGTATTCTATACCTTGAAAAGCTCACTGAGAGTCAGCAGAAGACCCTTGACGCGCTCAAAAAGGCAGAGGCTGATGCCAGGGTGAGGTTAAATGTCGGAAGGATCGCGCCTGTGGAGCTTATGCGTATCCAGACACAGGTTGCAAGCCAGGAACAGGCCCTTGTAACCGCACGGGAAGAGATGGTTAGAACCCGCCAGCTCCTTGCACAGGTTATAGGCAGGGAGCCTTCATGGCTTCCGGAAGTGGAAGGCAGTCTTGTTGAACCGTCTGAAGACAGCCTGAAAATCAAATCCAGCCCGGATACCTCCCTGCGGCCTGATATCAGGAAGGCCATGCAGGAGGTGAAACTCGCGGAGACAGCGGTCAGAGAGGCCATTGGGTATCATCTGCCCAGTGTTGATCTTGTTGGTGATTACGGCAGGCGGGCCGGAAGCGGCTTTGATGGTGATGAAGAGGTATGGCAGGGTGGTGTTGAGGTCTCTTTTAATATCTTCAGCGGCGGTACTGTTGAGGCACAGGTCAGGCAGGCAAGGGCAAAGCTCCTTGCTGCAAAAGAGCGCCTGCGCCACGCACGCCTTAATGCCCTTGCACAGATTGATAATGCGATCTCCGACCTGAGGGAGACTGAAAACAGGTACCGTGTCGCCATGACCAGCCTTGCAACTGCAAAAGAGACGTGGCGCATAGAAGAGCTGAAATACCGGACAGGCGCGGGAACCGTTACCGACAGCCTGCTTGCACAGTCAGCATGGTTCCAGGCAGAGGCAGATACCCTGGGGGCACTGTACCAGTACCATGCCGCCAGGGTGGGTTATCTGTTAGCCCTCGGGGTGATAGATGCGGATTATCAGGACCTGAATTGAGCGTTTCAAAATTAAGGGCCTGTGCCTGATGTCTGAGTTATGCTTAATGGTCTTATGAGCTGAATGTACTGCCATCCTGCCATAAATTTTCTGGTCAGGGAGTGGCTTCTAACTTCCGCCGGTGTTTTATGTGTGCTGACCACCTTGTGGAGGGGAGAGAGGCCTGCCTGGTCAATTGACGAGGCCCAGGTACTGGTGGTGCTCTTTGCCCTGTTTGTGGCAGTAAAGGGTGTTGAAAGAAGCGGTGCGCTTTCATGGATAGCACGCAGTGTTGAAAGGGGAAAAAGGTTGTCTCTGAAGCTTGTCCTTACCACCTTTGTCCTCTCCATGCTGGTTACAAATGATGCGGCACTGGTTGTTATGGTGCCCCTGACACTTGCGCTCAGAATTGAACATAAGGATATGCTGGTAATCATGGAGGCCCTTGCTGCCAATGCGGGTTCAGCGCTCACGCCCTTTGGAAATCCGCAGAATCTTTTTATCTACTGGCATTATGGGCTTTCTCCATCTGAATTTATGCTGGCGATAATGCCATTTGTAATTTTTTTCCTGTTGCTGTTAGGGTTTTCAGCCATGCTGTTAAGGGTCAGGCCTCTTTGCATTGCAGAGCCAGAGCATGAAGCATGTGTGAACATATCTGCTACGGTTTTTTATGTATTAATGCTTCTTTTTGTCATTCTTACAGTGCTGCGGGTCATACCTGTATGGGCAAATATCGTGGCTGTTGCATATGTTTATCTGTTTGATAAAGGAGCGCTCCAGGTGGATTATGCACTGCTTTTGAGTTTTTTCTTTTTTTTCGGGATTGCCGACAACCTGGGTGCCATCCTTGCAACGCAAATGGAGCACCCGATACATGTCTTCCTGATTTCCGCTATGGCAAGCCAGGTTATCAGCAACGTCCCTGCCGCTGTTGTAATTGCAGAGTTTACAGCCAACTGGAAGGCGCTTCTGTG
This sequence comes from Deltaproteobacteria bacterium, assembly GCA_015494395.1. Lineage (GTDB taxonomy): Bacteria > Desulfobacterota > Dissulfuribacteria > Dissulfuribacterales > QOAL01 > S144-17. The sequence continues at coordinate 8,930 of WGBG01000147.1, read as the reverse complement.
GGGCACCAGCGTTGGAGGTTTTGGAAGCCTTGTAGGTTCCCTGGCCAACCTTATAGCCTACAGGTTTTACGTAAATTCGAAAGAGACAGGCCACAGCATGGCATTTACCATGAAGTTTCTTTTATTTGGTTATTTTGCTTTTGGCGCAGGAGTTGTTTTGAACTACCTGATAAGCAGATAAAGGGGAACTGGTACTGATTTGTCGGGAAATTATAAAAGGGATAGCAAAAATCATGAAATTTAACATGGATGGCTTTGTGCAGAAACGGCTGATAATTGCGGTAATTATCCTGATCCTCCTCATTGCAGGCGGGATAATGGTTGTAAAAAAGAAAAAGGCCGAGCTTGCCTCGGTTCCGCCGCCTGAAAAGGCGCTCACGCCTGTAGAGACAGTCAGGGCAGGGTGGGGTGAGTTTGCGGCCCATGCCGATTTTCTGGGCACCATAAGGCCAAAAATTTCTGCTGAAATTGCCCCTCGGATTACGGCCCGAATTGTTGAAGTCCGTGTCAGGGAGGGACGGATTGTGAAAAAGGGAGAGGTGCTGGCAAGGCTTGACGACAGGGAGCAGAGGGATACGATTTCATCCCTTGAGGCCAGGCTTGCCGCAGCCCGCACGGCCCTTTCCACCCGTGAGGCAATTTTTAACCGCGACAGGAAGCTTTTTGAGGCAAAGGCCATAAGCCGGGAAGCCCTTGATCTTTCCATCACCACCCGTGACGCTGCAAGGGCAGAGGTAATAACACTTGAGAAGCAGCTTGATTCGGCCCGCACTGCCCTCTCATACACCATCCTCAAGGCACCTTTTGACGGCTGCATCACAGGGCGGATCATGGAGCCGGGTGACATGGGGCTTCCAGGAAAGCCTGTTGTGGCAATGGAGTCTCCTGAAGCCGGGTATTACGTGGAGGTCAAGGTGCCGCAGCGTCAGATACCTGCCCTGAAGGTTGGAGATGAGATAAGTATTTTCCCTGATGCAGGCGCGTCCCGTCATATGTCACTGCCTTCGGATCATGGCGCCTCGCCTTCTCAGGTCAAGGCTGCAATAAGCAGGATTCACCCTGCCGTTCGTACCGGCACCCTTGGCGTAATTGAAGCCGATGTCCCGGTGCGTCCCTTTGGTTTTCCTTCTGGCTCTGCCGTAAATGTAAGTATTACCACCGGCAGATTCACCGGGTTACGCGTTCCGCTCCGCGCCCTGCTTGAAAATGTACGGGGTGCAGCCATATTTACCGTTACTGACGGCACAGTTCATGTACTGCCGGTGAAGGTTATATACCGGGGCGAGGATATGGCAGTGGTTGTAGCCGTATCCGGTCATGGTTTACAGTCAGGCGCTACTGTAATAGTCGCACAGGAGAGCGCGCTTTTAAGGCTTCATGAGGGCCAGAAGGTAGGGGTTTCCGGCCTGGCCGGTTCCGGGCTGGCATCATCATCCGGAGGGCAGTCATGAACGGAAAACGGGATACCTTTATAGAGTATTACCTGGCAAATCCGCACCTCATCACTGCAATTATACTCCTTGCGGTTGCATTCGGGGTGATAGGTTTCAAGACAATGCCCCTTAATCTCTTTCCTGATGCCAATTACCCGGTAATATCTGTGATTATTTCCTGGCCCGGGGCATCTGCCGGGGATGTTGAGGACAAGGTCACACGTATCGTTGAAAAAGAGCTGTCCACCGTGGACCTTGTGAGAAAGGTAAAATCAGTCAGCCAGGACGAGATGGCTGCTGTAAGTGTGGAGTTTGAATATGCAAAAGGCCTTGATGCAGCGGCAACCGATGCTGCAAACGCGCTTAAACGCATAGAATCAAGGCTTCCCCCTGACATCAGGCCCCCTGAGATCTTCAGGGTAAGTGATGCCACTACCCCTGTGTTTACCTTGGCTGTCTCCCCTGTGCCTGGATCTCACCTTGACCTTGCCAAGGTGCGCCAGCTTGCTGATAATGAACTTCGCGAGGCGTTCCTCCGCATCCCGGAGGTGGCGGATGTAGAGGTATTTGGTGGCTACTTCCCGGAGGTGGAGATTGCAGTTGACCCGGTAAGGCTCCATGAGCACAATCTTTCGCTCTCCCAGGTGATAATGGCAATAAGGGCGCAGAACCTGAATATCCCTGATGGCCTTGTCATAAGGGAGAAGGGCCAGCTTCTGGTAAAGACCGCGGGAGAAAAACTTGAAAAGGGAAGGCTACTTGCCCTGGTAGTCGGGCACGAGGCAGGAGGAGATGTCCACCTTGGCGATGTTGCAACCGTGCAGACATCTTTCAGGGAACGCCAGTCGCTTTACAGGGGTAATGGAAAGCCTGCGGTGGGCATCAATATACTCAGGGCCGAAAAGGGCCATGTCACCACCACTATCAATGCCCTTGAAGCGGCACTTCCCGCCATAAAGGCAGCATTTCCCGCTCTTGAGATCGAGGTGGCGGACACACAGAAAAATATCATTGATACAAGCATTGACAACATGATCGAAGCGCTCAGGGATGCCATTATCATGACGGTAGGCATGATATTTCTCATGCTTGCAAACGTGAGGATGTCCCTGCTCGCGGCAATTTCAATTCCGTTTACATATTTTCTCACCTTTGCCTTCATGTCTGTTATTGGTTATGAGCTTAATATCGTAACCCTTACGGCAGTGATCGTGGCTGTCGGTCTCCTGCTCGATGACGCCATTGTGGTTATTGAAAACATAGAGCGCCACTACCATGACCTTGGCAAGAATATCCACAAAGCGGTGGTTGACGGGCTTAATGAAATCCTCCTTGCGGACTGGTCAGGGACATACACAACGGTGATCGTGCTTGTACCCATCATGTTTGTCGGCGGTTACGTGCAGAAGATACTGAGGCAGTTTACGGTTGTGCTGGCCCTGGCGCTTCTGGCAAGCTACGTTGTTTCCGTAACGGTAATACCCATCCTGGCTCCATACCTGTTGAAGCGTACATCAAGAAAAAACCGCCTTGAAAAGGCGGTGGCCCTGTTTGACCACTATGTCCTTGACCCTGTAAAGAATTTTTTCGCAAACCTTATCCATTTTGCCCTGTCCCACAAGCTGCTCTTTATCATTCCAGGGATAGCGCTTCTTGTTGTGAGCATGCGCCTGGTAATGCCTCTTGCGGGCAGGGACCTGATGCCCCCCATGGATACTGGCATTGTAAAGATCAGCTTTGAGACCGAGGCCGACACTTCGCTTTCCGAGACAGAAAGGATAGCAGAACAGATAGAGTCGGTGCTGGAAAAAAAGGATGGAATTGAGCTCATTTCAACAACCGTGGGCTCGGAACCAGGCGTGGTAAGTTTTGGTACAGGTAATATCCCTCAGCAGGGGCTTATCACTGCCCATTTTGTTGACCGTTTTCACAGGGACAAGACCATCTGGGAGATTGAAGACGAGATAAGAAAGGAGTGCGCATCTATTCCGGGTGTCAGGAACCTGGACGTGTTTGATTTCGGCGCAACCCCGCTTTCATCCATTGCAGCATCTGTTGATATAATGATAACAGGCCCTGATCCATCGGTGCTTGACAGGCTTGCAGATGACGTTGCCGCGCGGCTCATGACCGTGCAGGGCCTTACTACCGTGAGCCGTTCCTGGCACATGGACAAGAGAGAGGCGCTTCTTGACGTGGACGTGGAAAAGGCGGCAAGGTACGGACTTGATCCCGTAAGCATAAGCAGGGAGCTGACGGCTTCTCTCAAGGGCTCTCCTGCCTCGGTGCTTCGAGTGCCAGGCGAAGACGGCTACCTGATCAGGGTACGCTATCCCCTTGATGCCCGCGACAGCCTGAAAAAACTGGGAGAGATCTACATTGCCTCAGAGGTTGGGCCCGTGCCGCTTCGTGAGCTTGTTTCCTTTAACCTCAGCATGACCCGTACAAAGTTTACACGCCAGAACCTGGAATCATCGGTTGATGTATATGGCTACCGGGCCACCACGGCAATTACCCATCTGCAGGCACGGATTGAAAAGGCCCTGTCCGGGCTTGCGCTTCCTCCTGGCTATAAACTCTCCCACGAGGGTGAAATAAAGAACATGCACGAGGCAGGAAAGAGGCTTGCAAAGGCCCTTGGGCTTGCCGTGATCCTGCTCTTCTTCTCCCTTGCCCCTACGTTCAGGTCATGGATAAATCCCGTGACCATAATGACCGCCATACCCCTTTCCATGATAGGTGCTGCCTGGGGGCTGGTTATTGTCGGTCGCCATGCCTGCATGCCTGCAAACATGGGCATGATTCTCCTTGCCGGCATCGTGGTAAACAACTCCATCCTGCTCATTGACTTTATCGAAAAGGCAAGGGCAAAGGGGGTGGAACTACGGGAGGCAATAGAGCAGGCCGTGCGTGTAAGGACACGCCCCATACTCATGACCGCATCCGGCACAATCGTTGGCATGCTTCCCATAGCCGCCCAGCGCGCCCTGGGCCTTGAACGCCTCTCACCCCTTGCGGTGGTGGCAATAGGCGGGCTCTTGGTGGCAACCTTTCTCACGCTTATTTATGTGCCTATTTTCTATGACCTTTTTGACGGGGTCCGGCAGTGGGCACGCTCGTGGGCTGCACGCCGCAGGGGTGAGGCAAGTGTATAAGATGTGGAGAGCTCGGAGTTTATCATGTGCTTCTGGCTCTTCACGAGGAATGGTGAAACTGAATGGCGCCAAATCTGCGGGGCTGATAACCTGCAACGTGCAATGACCTCAGTGCGGGGCATGGCGTAACAACGGTCGCCGAGCTATTTGGCGTCTTAGGCAGCAGAGATAATGCTCTGTCTATTAATTGTTTCGTGTTCATTTCATCACCTATGTTGTGATCTTATTGCCGCATTAACATGCAAAGGTTTGTATGGATGTCCCATGTGTTTGCAGGCCTGTTCCTGGAGGTTCCAAAACCTACCGTATTTCCACCCCTATCTTTTCAGCATCTTCCTTTCTGAGGCTTAGATGATAGCCTCGTACCTTCACCTCTATAGGGTCTCCCATGGGGGCTATGCGCTCAACCTCAACAACGGAACCGGGCGTAAGTCCCATTTCAGACAGTCTCTTTTTCAGGGGGCCTTTTGTCCGAATGCCCCTTATCAGTCCGCGTTCTCCCGCTTTTAATTCTACAAGTCTTTTTTTTTGAACCTTGTGTTCCTGACCGGACCCGGCAACCAGTCCCCTTGCCATGTCCAGGCAGTGCTCGCAGTTGTTTCTGTCAACCCCGCATTCCAGGTGTCTCTTAAAGCCCTCGATTAACTTGTCCCCGCCAAGTGGGCAGACATCTATGAATTCGATGAATTGAACCAGCCTGTTGACGATTTCAGGGGATATCCCATGCTCAAGCTTACAGGCTGTCTTATTTGCCTGGTCTTCATCTATTGCAAGGACCTTGACAAAAAAATCCTTTAGTACCTGATGCCTTCTTACTATTTCCCTTGCAAGCTTTTCCCCCTTGGGAGTCAAGGTGATCACATCGTAAGGGGCGTAGTTCAGAAAATCCCTCTTGGCCAGGGCCTTGAGTGCGCCTGTAACCGAGGCATTGCTCACCTGTAGTTTGGCCGCAATGTCCTTTGCCCTGACAGCGCTTTTTTCCTGGATGATATTGTAAATAGCTTCCAGGTAGTCCTCAAGGCTGGCTGAAAGCTTGATTGCTTCTGTCATTAAGTTGTCCTTTTCTTTTTCTTGAATTGAGCAGCAATTATTTTTTTATCAAGGCAGCAATTAAATTGCAAGAAAATTTTAGTCTCTCCTAAATTTTTTACTTGACTCTGAAATTGAATTGTTTTAGATACGCTCCATGATTTTAGGAGCGCCTAAATTTTTCAGGGGGTTTTTATGATGCAAGAAAAAAATAGCACAGAATGTTCGTTCCCCTTGTCCATGGCCTTGCCTGGGGAGCGGTTAATGATAGTCGCCTTCAGGGCGGGTTCAAGCATGAACGAAAGGCTCCTGAGCATGGGGATAAATGCTGGTGATGTAATTAGGGTGGAACAGCAGCAACGGAAAGGACCCATATTTGTTTCAAAGGATGGGCAAAAATACGGCCTTGGAGCGGGAATGGCCCATAAGATACTTACAACTAAAGTTTAGCAAAGGAGAAACAGGCGTGGACAGGAAACTTGCAGACTTGCCTGTAGGGGGCAGGGGAAAAATCACGGGCTTTAAAAGGGGATACGACGAATACAAGCGGAAGCTCATGTCAATGGGGCTTACCCCAAGCACCATGTTTGAGGTGGTTCGCGTTGCACCCATGGGAGATCCGGTAGAGATAGTCGTACGGGATTACAGGCTGAGCCTAAGAAGAGACGAGGCAATGGCAGTACTGGTGGAGGGTTTGGGAAATGAGTAATTACACCATTGGAATTGTAGGAAATCCAAACTGCGGAAAGACCACGCTGTTTAATGCCCTTACTGGTGCCAAACAGCGTGTGGGCAACTGGCCTGGGGTTACAGTGGACAGAAAAGAAGGTTTTTACACCCATAGCCGTAAAGATATAAGGGTAGTGGACACCCCGGGCATCTATTCCATGTCTGCAAGCTCTATCGATGAAAAGGTAGCGAGATCATATGTTCTTTCCGGCGAGGCGGATCTCATAGTGAATATTGTGGATGCCTCTAATATAGAAAGAAACCTGTACCTTACCATCCAGCTCATAGAGATGAAGGTTCCCCTGCTCATTGCCCTTAACATGATGGATGTTGCAGAGGAAAAGGGGGTTGAAATAGACGTTCAGGGCATTTCCAGAAGGCTTGGTTGCCCGGTTGTACCCATTGTGGCTTCCAGGGGAAAAGGCATAAATGAACTTAAGGCCGAGATAAACAGGGCGGTCTATGAGAAACCGGTTCCTTCAGCCCAGGTTGAGTATCCAGGGGCAATAGAAAAGGCTGCAGCCAGCTTGTCCCAGGTGCTTGAGGAGACCAACTACAGCAATGATTTTGATCAGCGCTGGCTGGCCATGAAGCTGCTGGAGGGTGACGAGGACTGCCTTACCCTTGTTGATGATAATATCAGAAAACTGGCAAAGCACCTTCATGGGCAGATCGAGGCAGAGCTGGGCGAGGAGAGCGACATACTTATTCCCTCGGCCAGGTACGAATTTATTTCAGATATTGTAAGTCGGGTGGTTAAAAGGACAAATCAGCTGGACGAGACCCTTTCGGACAAGATCGACCGGATTGTGCTGAACAGGGTTCTTGGCATTCCCATCTTCCTTTTTGCAATGTATTTAATGTTCCTGTTTGTCATCAATATAGGCGGGGCCTTCATCGACTTTTTCGACATAGCGGCAGGAGCTCTTTTCGTGGACGGCACCAGGGAACTGCTTTCAAAAATAGGTGCTCCACAGCTTCTGGTCACCCTGTTGGCAGACGGGCTGGGTGGCGGCATTCAGACAATGGCCACATTCATTCCTCCAATAGGCTTCATGTTTCTGTGCCTGTCGTTTCTTGAGGACTCGGGCTACATGGCAAGGGCAGCCTTTGTCATGGACAGGTTCATGCGCTTTATCGGGCTTCCAGGCAAGTCATTTATTCCCATGCTTGTGGGTTTTGGCTGCAACGTCCCTGCCATTATGGCCACGCGCACCCTGGAAAATGAGCGGGACAGGATTCTTACTGTCATGATGAATCCCTTCATGTCTTGTGGGGCAAGGCTCCCTGTATATGCGCTTTTTGCCGCGGCCTTCTTTCCGTCAGGCGGCCAGAATCTTGTGTTTCTCCTGTATCTTATAGGCATATTGGCCGCAGTAGTGACCGGCCTGGTTCTTAAAAACACCCTTCTTAAAGGGGAGATTACTCCCTTTATAATGGAGCTTCCTCCGTACCACATGCCCACTGCAAAATCGGTGCTGCTCAGGGCTTACGACAGGCTCCAGACGTTCCTGTTCAAGGCAGGCAAAATCCTCATACCAGTCATCATGGTGCTGGCATTTCTTAATTCCCTGGGCACCGACGGCACATTTGGTAATGAGGATACGCCAAAATCAATGCTTGCATCCATTGGCCGCACCATTTCACCGGCCTTTGCTCCCATGGGCATTACCCAGGAAAACTGGCCTGCTACCGTTGGGATTTTCACAGGCATCTTTGCCAAGGAGGCAGTGGTAGGCACCTTGAACTCCCTCTATTCCAGCATGGATGAAACCAGCAGCAGCGGAGTGGCCGAAGAAGATGAGGGCTTCAGCCTGCTGAATTCCTTCAAAGAGGCCTTTTTGACCATTCCGGAAAACCTGAAGGGAGTTGCAGACTCTCTTCTTGATCCTCTTGGAATCGGCATAGATGTCTCAAATACAGATGAAGCAGCAGAGGAACTTGAGGTTGATAAGGGCACCTTCGGGGCAATGGCAACTCTATTCGGTACAAAGGTGGCGGCATTTTCCTATCTTCTCTTTGTGCTGCTCTACTTCCCCTGCAGCGCCGCCATAGCAGCGGTTTACAGGGAGACAAATCTAAGCTGGACGCTGTTTGCGGGCTTCTGGACCACGTTCCTTGCCTGGTGTATGGCCACAACTTTCTACCAGCTTGCCACCTTTTCCGCTCATCCCGGGGGTTCTATCCTCTGGATAACATTAGTGGCTGGCCTTTTCTCAGCGGTGGTGGCAATGCTCTATCTCGTTGGCAGAAAGAAGGGGGAGCGTTTCCATGAAATGGCTGGTGTAGTGGTGTCGGCAAAATAAGTACATTGCCGGTAACTGTGAGGCAGGCACGGCAGCTATCATTTCTTATGCTTCACTTGCCAAGCCTGCCTTATGATTCTGCCTGTGAAAAGGAATATCCAAATGAACCTTGTTGAACTTAAGAAATATCTGAAAGAGAGGCGTTTTACACCAATGCAGGACCTGGTGAACCACTTCAGGACAGATGTCGGGACCATTGAGCCCATGTTGGATATATGGATCAGGAAGGGACGCTTGAGACGCCACAGGTGTGAAGGGGCGTGTCAAAGGGGATGTGG
>WGBG01000146.1 GCA_015494395.1 Deltaproteobacteria bacterium | reverse complement strand
TCGGCTATATGGGAATTTCTCTGACAAAGGAGATGCAGTGAATCCGGCAATCCCGAAGGGTTTCAAAAGTTGAAGAGTATGATAGATATAACTCCTTTTAATATCGTATAAAATCATTTCTTCAAATTTTTGAAACGCTCAATTCAGGTTTAACATAATGGTTACTACGCTGAACAGTTACATCTTTTCTAAGCTGGAGAGCTGCCTCTCTTTTTGCCCTGGTAAAGCTGAACCCCGCTTATCTTTGCCCCAAAGACCTTCATTGCCTCCTGCACAAGAGGAGTTTCAATTAACTTTTGCCTCACATCCCGGTTATCAGGCCGGCTGGAGCTTTTCCCTACTGTGTTCCCCGGTTTTGCTGAAATTTTAACAGCACTTCCAAAAAACTTAAAGCCCATCTCTGAAAGGCTTTTGGAATAATCACTGTCTGTGAGCATATCGTGGTGCATGGCATTGTCACAATACAGAGTCACAGTCCGGCTGCCTTTATCAACATCAGCCCGGGCAGCAGCAAGCACAGAACCGAGAGAAGGTTTTGAAGTCTTTACAAATTCAACAAATCCCTTCCAGGCTGCCATGTCCAGCTCAACATTCTGACTGGAAACCGAATTCTCTGATTGCTCTGCAGAACCAGCTCCCGAATCATCCGGAGATGTTTTAACCGGCTGACCCGTTGCCTCAGCCAGTTTTTCCTTTATATCTCCACCTTTACTAAACGATGCTGATGGGATGGAGACCGTTTTACTCTCATCCCCCGGCTCTTCAGGAAAAACTGATAAAGGCTCTGGCTCTGGAATTGATGAGTCCTGCCAGGGTGGGGCAGGGGGTAGGTCAGGGACTTCTTCTGCTGCAATGGAATGAGGTTTTACCGGCGTTTTTGGGGGCTCGTCAGGAAGGGAAGGCTCTGCTTCTGTCTTTTTTTCAATTTTTTTTTCAGAAGCAGACGACTCACTAAAAGCCGTTCCGGATATTGCACCGCCTGATCCGTAAACAGGAGCTGTAGCCTGCTCCCTTATCTCTCCGGAAGCACTGCCTGTTCCGCGGGCCATTACCCCCTTTTCCGCTGCTTTTTTTAGGGAATCTATAAGAGAATCAATGGAAACAACCTCCCTCATGGTGCAAAGACGCATGAGGAGAAGCTCAACAGAGAGTCTCGGTGTGGAACTTGAGGAGATGGAGGCCTGTCCTTTCATCAAGGCATCTAAAATATTCAGCAAGGTGTTACTGTTCACCTGTGCAAAAGATTTAACCAACACCTCTGCCTCTGTGCTGTCAAGCTCTACAAGCTCAGAACCCTTGGCACCTGTCTTTTTAAGAATCAACACATTGCGGAAAAACAGGATCAGGTCCGCTACGAATTTCTGGAAATCCACCCCCAGCCTGTAAACCTCTGATACAACTTCAAGCGCTGTATCTATATCGCCTGAAATTATTGCCACGGCCAGTTTCTGCATCACCGTGGTTCCAAGCACACCAAGAGCCTCGTGCACATCTTCAATGGAAGAGGCGCCGTATGCTGCAACCTGGTCAAGCAGGCTCAGGCTGTCACGAACACTCCCCTCTGCCTCACGCGCAAGCAGTAGGGTTGCCTCCCGTGGCAGGTTCATACCCTCGGCAGCAACTATCTTATCAAGATGATCTGCAAGCCTTGCTACCTGGATTCTCCTGAACTCATAGTGCTGACACCTTGAATGTATGGTTGCCGGAATTCTGTGGGGCTCAGTGGTGGCAAATATGAAAAATACATGGGCAGGAGGCTCCTCAAGTGTCTTTAACAGGGCGTTAAAGGCCTCCTTGGTGAGCATGTGGACTTCGTCAATAATAAAGACCCGGTAGCGGCACCTTACAGGCTGAAACCTGATAGTTTCTCGAAGCTGCCTTATCTCGTCAATGCCGCGGTTTGAGGCACCATCAATCTCCAGTACATCAACCGATGCACCATCGGTAATCTCCCTGCATATCCCGCACTCATTGCACGGTACAGGAAGGGGACCCTTTTCGCAGTTCATGGCCTTTGCCAGAATGCGGGCAATAGAGGTTTTTCCAACGCCACGGGGACCGCTGAAAAGCAGCGCATGGGCAAGATGATCCTGCTCCAGGGAATTCTGAAGTGTCCTGGTGACATGCTCCTGTCCCACCACATCTTCAAATGTCTGGGGTCGCCATTTCCGGGCAAGTACTAAGTAGGACATGAATACCTGAAAAAATTAAAAAATTTTATTTATATTGCTGTATGAACCTGTACAGGGCAATCAGGAACCGTTCAGGTGCGGGAAAATGCCGGGCAACATTCCCAATATAGCATAAAAACTAAGTTGTACGGTAGCTGTTCAGCGTATCGATGGTAATTTAGTTTAGTAAATGGCCTTGTTTTTCCGTTCCGGTGAATAATTTCTTGTTTTTCTAAGGCTTGCTCCGCCAAAATCGCGAAACTCGCTCGTCCCTCGCTCAGACAAACGCGATTTTTATGGCTGCGCTTCGCCAAGAAAAACTACGAAATTCTTCATAGTCACTCCAAAACAAGACCATTCACCAGGCTGAATAGATACGTTGTACGATTGTCAGATTTGCTGCACATCCGCGAAAGAGGGCTTATCACTATAGTAGGCTATGTGAGAAAACCATGACAAAGGAGATGCAGTGAAGCTGGCAATCCCGAACGGTTTCAAAATTGGAAAGCTATAATTAATATAACTCCTTTTAATTTCATTGGAAAAATAATTTTCCGGATTTTGAAACGCTCAACTAAGGTAAAAAGATGATAGCCAGGCACCCCCGCGGCACACGAAGAGCCCCACTACCGTTGCTTCCTTCCGGACCTGGCGGGGTTCGCGGGGAGTTCGTTGCGCGGGACCTGGCTATCAAACTGAATATCTGTATGTTTAACGAAAACCTGCTGTTTATTGACCAAAATTGGCGGAGAGGGTGGGATTCGAACCCACGGTACACCTTGTGAGCGTACACACGATTTCCAATCGTGCCCCTTCAGCCTCTCGGGCACCTCTCCTTACTGAAAACCATTAAACACATGAGTGACATTCCCGCCTCATGCGTGCAGGCTGTATTTTATACACTTAATGGCATGGAAAAGTCAACCGTTGATT
>WGBG01000145.1 GCA_015494395.1 Deltaproteobacteria bacterium | reverse complement strand
GCTCAGGGGGTACAACATCTACCGCGTTGTCGGGGGGCTCGAAGTACGGGAAGTACGCCTTCGCCCCCTCCGCCTTGCATCTGCAGCACCCCCCGAGCAGATAAGTGTCAAGCAAAAAAATGTTGTGTGAAAAGCGGCTTTCCGTTATGGGAATTCATCCTTGAGGGGGGAGTGAGCAGTTACCTATAATGAAAAAAAGGGGACCACTTCAGTTGCACACCTTCAAAAGTGCGAAGACATATTTTATTGTATCCTCTTGCTTGCAGCACTTGGTCACCTCACGTGGAATTACCCTGGAACCCCAGGGGCCTTCCAATATCATGGAGATTCTGAAAGGCCCTGTTACCAAAAGAGACAGCCAGGAAATTATCCGTCATCACCTGTTGTTGGACTTTGCTTAAACGTATTGGACTTCGCCTTCTGTCCGGGATGCCTCCACCGGCGCCTTTGGCAAGGCCTGCTCCCGGTATTGTCTGGGTTTGCGGGCTGTCATGATTCCAAGTGCAATAATGCTTGCAACCGTTGACAGGAGTAAAATGCCTATACTGTTGTCAACCAGGGCTTGAAGAGGTACCCCCGTGGCGTTAGATACTGTGCCACAAATTAGCCCCACCAGGATTGCAATCCCATAGTTTATCGCAGGTGGGATCAATGCCCTGAACCGCCATCCGTTTCTCCATGCCGAAATTACAAGTACCAGTTGAATAAGGTCTGCTAACATTTTCATTTCCTCCTTTTTGTGTGTTTGTTTTCCTGGTATGGATGTCAGGCACCATCCAGGTGTTTCCTGCTTCTATTTAAGTAAGGGAATAATCGCGGGGTGAGGTTTCAGTTGGGAGGGCAGTCTGAAATAAATAACTTGGAGGATATCGTATTCAAAAAAGAAAGAAAGAGAAAGAGCGATTACAGTAAAAAATTTCAGGGTTGGCGCCCAGTCTGGAGTCTATGTGCCGGCAACACTGGAGCAAATAAAGAATATTGAAGGTGCGCAATGCGCACCCTGCATGGTAAAATCCTAAATCAGAAAGTTATTTTGGGACAGCCCCTAAAGATCAAAATAGCCTCTCCAGGTAAAACAGTTCTTTTCAGGCACTTTAAGCTCATGTACCCTGAACGGCTGCATTATTCCTATTTCACAAAGGGGGCATTTTGAAGTTGTCTCTGCGGTATCACCTCTTATGCTTGACTTAATTTCAGCATAGCTGTCATGCTCGGGGTCTCGCGCACAACGAAATCCCAAGATGTTGGTTTCGCCACCTGCTTCTACCGCGTCTTTTTTAAGGGCCAGGTAATGGAAAAAAGGTGGGCCAAGTAGTTCACAGGATACAGCCCAGCAGCCTCCTCTGACATAATAATATTCGTTTGAGTCAAGGTGCGGTTCATTTACCCATTCCAGAACATTACCCACCATGTTATAACATCCATAAGGACTTTTACCCTCGGGATAGCTGTCCACCGGCACAGTAGTACCGTGGCCTGATTCCGCGGAATTACAGAGTGAGGAATCATAACGTTCGCCCCACGGATAGAGCCTGCCATCCAAACCTTTTGCTGCCTTTTCCCATTCATCGCCGGTAGGTAACCTGCACCCGGCCCATTTGCAATATTTTACGGCATCAATCCATGAAACATTTACAACCGGGTGATTAGCAAGTTCTGAAGGAAACGGCATATCTCCTGAATAGGGACTTTTCTGCCAATGCGATGGATAACGTCTATACCCTGTTTCCCTGACAAAATCCCAATATTCCATGTTAGTAACTGGATAAATTGCGATTTCGAACTCATCTACGTAAACTGTACGCTGCAACTCGTCATCATAGGGGTTCTGGCCTATTTTATTCACCAGCCTCTCCATCTGTTCATCAGAGCATCCTTTTAAAAAGGAACCGGCCTCAATTCTTACAAACAAGGATGCCTCTGAATGAGCCGCCTGGCAGGGTTGGGGAAGAATAAATCCGCAAAGGTCACACCGAATTCCGTCTATAACCTTTATCTTGCCCTCTTTGACCCCTTTGATGAATTGTCTGAATGCTTCGCGCAGTTCAGAAAAATCCTGGTATCTGAAAGCCGGCTTATCATGAAGGCACTTGTCAAGGATAGAGGTAAATTCGCGTGGCAGATAATCGGGATAAACGATTGTTTCACGCTGAACCATCTCATATATTTCCTTGTATTTTCCTCCTGCAAGCTTGTAAAGAGTAGCACCAAGAGAGAAGATATCACTGGATGGTTTGAGTAAGTCAAACTGGCCTTGCCTCTGTTCAGGAGAGGAAAAATAGGGTGTCTGAATATTGATGTTTTTTCCTACTAAAACTGTTGCAGAAGATTCAGGTTCAATAAATTTTGCAGTTCCAAAATCAATAAGTTTAATCTGGTTCTGTTTGCTCAACAGGATATTTCCGGGTTTAATATCCCTGTGTATAAACCCCTGGGCCCTTGCGTGGTAAAGTTCATTAAACCTGTTAATCATTTCGTTGCTGATGAAAATCATTGCATTGCATACCTGAACACCTATGTGAACAAGTTGTAATGCCCCCATGTCTCCAAGCCTTTCGATGAGTTTTTTATCATCAAGCGGCCTGCTTTCGAAAAACTCACATTCAAGAAAGGGTTGACCATTATCAGCCCACCAGAGATCATACCCTTGCAAGAGTGATGGATGACCATTGACCTGGCAAAGGCACCTAGCCTCGCGAAAAAAGGTGTATAGCAGATATTCTTCCGGACTCAGCCCTTCATATGGCATCCTGTCCTTGATCAACTCATCCTTTTTAATCTTCCACGCCCTCTCCAGTCCAAATTCCTCCCACTTACCACGGTTGAATGTCTTTATTATGACGTGCATGTGGCGTTTGTGGCAAAACCCCTTGTAAACCCTACCAAAGCCCGTTCCGTCATAGACTTCCTCAACCTCTATATATCCCTTGATCCTGTCTTTGACCTTATACTCTTTGTAACTCATAGACACTCCCCATTTACTTGTATATGAGCGCTCAACTTCGGTTGTACCAGATCACTACACTTATATTATCATGGCCTCCTGCTAAATTGGCAGCATCTACCAAATGTTCCGCAGCCAAACGCGCCGACTTGTCTTCTACCATGATTTTTGCAATATCCGGTTCAGGCAGCATGTCCCAGAGACCATCTGAACACAACAACAGCTTGTCTCCATTGGACACCGAAACCATGGCCATTGAGGGCGTAATTTTACTCCCAACTCCCAGTGCCTGTATGAGACGATTTTTTTGAGGGTGAAGCCGGGCCTCTTCCTTGGTAAGCCTGCCAGCCTTGTAATCAGCCCAAACCAGTGAATGATCTTCAGTCAGTTGTTCCAGTTCGCCTTTGCTGCGCAAAACGTATGCCCTTGAATCTCCGATGCTTGCAATGCAAACCTGGCCATCAAATGAACATGCGATAACCAGGGTGCATCCCATACCTGCCATTTCAACATTTTTTTGTGCCATTTCATAAACATGATCGTCTGATATTGACAAGGCTCCATGCAGATATTCTTCACAATTTTCAGGAGTCAGCTTGCCTGAATCATAATTCTCTTTAAGATAGCGGTAGGCAACATCTACTGCCTCCCTGCTGGCAACCTCACCTGCATTTGCACCACCCATGCCATCTGACACCATAAAAATTCCACGTTCTCCATCCACGAGAACGTAATCTTCATTGCAGTCTCTCACCTTTCCAGTATCACTCAAACCAAAGCATACATCTTCTGAAAACCTGCAAGAATCCGGCTGAAGTATCACTATCCTGCTGTTGTCATTGTCTTCAGGTGTTTCCGGTGTGGCAACAGGATGAGTATCTTCATCGTCCAAGGATTTTTCCCTGAATTTTTCCTTTGAAGCTATAAAAGGTATCTTACTTAAAAAAGGTGACATCGAATATCTCCATAGGTTTTATATGACATCATTGACTAACTTTTCAGACTCTTCCGAATCCCTGCTACAAGGTTTTAGGGCAGAGATTGTTTCGGCAACTGTCTGAAACCTTTTCCCAGTATCTTTAATAATCAACCTGTTCACTATATCACAAAGTTCCCTGGAGAGGTTATCCTGTTCCGGCCTGAGTGGAATTGTGTCAACCCTGGTCAGCATGCCGCTGCTTGAAGGACAACCGTGCTCCTTTTTCCACGCATCCAGTGCATCGTTCATGTTCTTGAAAATACGTTTATTTCTGTTGAAATAATTATGAATCTCTAACTCGGAAGGATAATTATAAGGTAACCTGCCAGTTAACAGATAGTAGAGAACTATTCCCACGCTGAACAGGTCAGACGGCGCGGAAACATTTCTGGCATCCAGAAAATTTTCAGGCGCTGAATATTCATATGTGCCTATGCCCGTGCCAATTGTGGTAAGCATGCCTGATACGCTGTCTTTTTTTACAAGATCAAAATCGGCAAGCTGTGCCAGGTAAGAGTCACTATCCCAAGATGAAGGTTTCAAGGCACACTCGGCCTTGCCCGGGACACGAACAAGAATATTGTGCGGCTTGATATCCCTGTGATACATGGGAGGTGTGTTTTCGTGCAGCATCTTCAGCCCAAAAAGAAGCTGGAGGATGATATTTACCGCGGCATCCGGTTCCAGAGGTCGGCCCCTATTTAAGATGAGATCGTTCAGCGTGCCGGCGGGTGCATATTCCATAATTATATGCGGGACATCCTCAACGACGATTTTATTGTAAAATGCCACCACATTGGGATGTTTTATGTAATGAAACAGTTCATAGGCCCTTTCAAAACGCTGCCTGATTCCATTGTCACTTAAATGGGAATGATTGCTCAATCGTCGAACCGCGGTTAAGCGGTTACATCTGGCTGAAGCAACCGGGGTGGCTGCCAGGAAGACAATACACATGCCACCGGAGCCTATTTTCCTTATCAGCCGGTAGTTTTCCAGGTTATTAAATGATATTCCCAGATCTTCTTCTCGAGGCAGGCAACTGTTGCAGCAATAAACACCGAGTTTTTCCCACTTACCCTCCTCTCCAGGCTGAAACAGTCTGTTGCCACAGACACAGCATACAGGGGTTCGAGCTGCAATTGACTCTGTATCTGTACATTTTACATTCATCTTTTCCAGGCAAAACTGTATCCTGGTAAATCCTATGCGGATAATATCATTATCCTTTAATCTCTTTTTGATACAAACATTGTCATTTACATAGGTGTGGTTCCTGCTATTATGATCAATTATCCAGTAACCATCTGGCCCGACTTCAATCTTGCAGTGACATCCAGAGATGTATGGATCGTTTGAAATGATAAAATCAGCCTTTGTCCTGCTCCTGCCTATATTGCACGTAGCACCTTTAATTTGGTAATGACCGCCTGCATCCGGCCCATTAATTACCTTGAGACTCGCCTTCATTACCACTATTCTCCTTGTCCATTTC
>WGBG01000144.1 GCA_015494395.1 Deltaproteobacteria bacterium | reverse complement strand
GTCGATTATAGCTTTCCAGTTTTGAAACCCTTCGGGATTGCCGTATTTACTGCATCTCCTTTGTCAGAGGAATCCCCATATAGCCGACTATTATGGGAATTCCTCTTTCGCGGATCTGCAGCAAATCCGACAATCGCTCAATCTAGGATCTTATATTCCAGAACAGTTTTTATATTTGACATCCTTTCCGGCAGATTTTACGATAACTATATCGATATGCAAAAAGGAGAATATTGTGCAGACAACTATTTCCAGTAAATATCAGGTGGTCATCCCCAAACCTGTTAGAGAACGTCTCAAGCTCAAGCCTCAACAAAAGCTGACAGTGATAGAAAAAGACAGAATGCTCATACTTATTCCTTCTGCCTCCCTGGAGGAGTTAAGAGGGATTGCCGCCGGCGCAAAGGTGGATGATTACAGGGATAAAAAGGATTGTTTTGCATGATTATTGTAGATTCATGCGGTTGGCTGGAATGGTTTACTGATGGTGCCTTGGCCGAGCAGTATAAAGAATACCTGGCATCTTTGGATAATATCATAATGCCAACTATCATCCTTTATGAGGTCTATAAGATTCTGAAGAGAGAGGTTGGTGAAGAAAAGGCATTGCTTGCGGCAGGGTATATGAAAAATGCCACAGTCATTCCATTTGATGACACCCTTGCCCTGGTTGCTGCTGATATCGCCCTTAAGGAAAAACTGGCAATGCCTCATGCCATTATTGTGGCCACATCACGGGTTCATGGTTGCAGGATTATATCTTCAGATTCTGATCTTAAAAGTCAGACCAATGTGACTTATATACCGAAGCAGTGACTGGTTAGATTTTAGTGTATTTGTGCACGCTATAATTTACTCATTATTTTGGACATGGAGGAGAAATATGACCAGTAATCCAGTGCTTGATGCAATATTTTCACGCCGTAGCGTCAGGGAGTTTGAAGAGCGTGCGGTTGATCCACACCTGATCAGAAAGGTGATAGAGGCCGGGATGTGGGCGCCATCCGGCTTGAATAACCAGCCCTGGCGTTTTGCCGTGGTGACCTCTCCGGAGATGATTACCCGTTTTGAGCCGTTGACACGTTACAGCAGGGTTATACGTTCTGCCAGGGTGCTTATTCCGGTCTTTGTGGATTCTGAGGCAATGTATCATGAGGTAAAGGATCATCAGGCCATGGGTGCATGTATTCTAAACATGCTACTTGCAGTTCACAGCCTGGGGCTTGGGGCTGTGTGGCTTGGTGAGATACTAAAAAGTGAATCAGAAATTCGGGAGCTTCTGGGCCTTGGTAACAACCTGAATCTCATGGCAGTGATTGCCCTTGGCTGGCCTGTGGAGAAAGAGCGCCGTTCAAGCCGCAAGTCCCTTGAAGACCTTGTCGTATATAAGGACTGTAAGATATGAAAATCTGCAAGTGTTTGACAGCCCTGCTCGCAATGTCAATTCTGACCTCATGTGCCATTACAGGGACAGGTGTTGATTCTGCCCTGAATGGTTCCGGGCCTGTTGCAGAAAATGGTGATTTGGCTCAGGATTCAGGCCGGATGCCACCGCAGTCTGTTACCATTTTTCCCCACCTGCCAGTTCCCATGGAAATGGAGAAGGTTGTCTCTGAAACAGTGGTCTTTACAACGCCTGAGTTTCACGGCGGAATATTTACCCTTAAAGGCAGCCTTTCTCCTGAATCTGTTGCAGACTTTTTTCAGAATAGACTGCCCCAGGAAGGGTGGCGCCTTGCCGGGCGCCTTGAATCCGAGAAGTGTTACATGGCATTCAAGAACTGCACCGGCGGTTCCATGCTTATGCAGATAACCTCATCCGACATGGGGTTTAAGACTGAAGTCAAGATATTTGTAAGCCAGGGATACGAGGGAGAAAATGCCACACCATAAGGAAATACGTAATGATGCCGATCTCTCAGTCCCTGCCTACCTGCTGCTTCAGGGCAAGGTTATATTGCTATGTGCCAGCGGTGGCATTGCGGTGTTTAAGGCGGCAGGTTATGCGCGAAAGCTCATGGAGGCCGGGGCCAGGGTCATAACTGTTATGACTGAAAATGCCCGCAGGTTTGTATCTCCTCTTACCTTCGCTGCCCTTACAGGTGAGAAGGTTCATTATGATACTTTTGATGATTCAGATGCACATCTCATTCCCCACATCTCCCTTGCACGTGAGGCTGACCTGATGCTTCACCTTCCTGCAACTGCCAATATACTTGCAAAGGCGGCAAACGGCATTGCAGATGACCTTGTCTCCACATTATATCTTGCCTATTCCGGGCCGGTAATTTTCTGCCCTGCCATGAACCCAATGATGTATTCCCATGCAGCAACAAGGGATAACATCGCAGTGCTGAGGGCGCGGGGGCATGAGATAGTTGAGGCAGATTTTGGCAATACTGCATGTGGCGAGAAGGGGCAGGGGCGGCTTGCCTGCTGGGAGGACATCAGAGAGGCAGTTATAAGGACACTTACGCCTCAGAGCCTTAAGGGATTAAAGGTTCTTGTTACTGCTGGTCCAACCCAGGAGGCAATAGACCCGATACGTTTCATCTCAAATCGTTCCTCAGGGAAGATGGGTTATGCCATTGCGGCAGAGGCAGCACGCAGGGGAGGTGAGGTAACACTTGTCAGCGGTCCATGTGCAATACCAGCGCCCTCAGGCACCAGGCTTGTAAATACCATCAGCGCATCCGACATGGCAGAGGCAGTAAGCCGTGAGCTTGATGAAGCGGATATTGTGATAATGTCAGCAGCAGTTGCCGATTATACGCCGGTTGAAACCAGCGGCCAGAAGATGAAGAAGGGAGCAGATACCCTGGAGCTGATTCTTACCAAAACACCTGACATACTTTCTGGCATTCTTGAAAGGCGAACACCTGAGCAGCTTGTGGTGGGCTTTTGCGCAGAGACCGGCGCTCTTGAGGCAAAGGCTTTGGAAAAACTGGCACGAAAACCGGTTGACCTGCTTGTTGCAAATGATGTATCTGAACCAGGGGCAGGATTTGACGTTGATACCAACAGGGTGCTCCTTGTTGACAGGGATCACAATTTGGAAAAACTCCCGCTGCTGTCCAAGGAGGAGGTGGCGGTGCGCATTCTGAACCGGGTAGAGGAGTTGCTGTCATAGAGGTGTCATAAAGGAACAGATGTGAGCAAAGAAAAACCGCAGAACCGGGCAATATGGTTTCCGGTCCTGCGGCTTGGGAGGTGTATTCTCAGTTCAGTTTTAATCAGAAGTCTATCTGGCTTCTAAGACCGAACAGAAAAACATCGTCGTTTGTCTTCAGTCCACCTGGATCGCCGATCCACTGGAAATCTGCTGTTATGGCAAGACGTTCAAATACCGCATAACGGTAGTATGCCTCAACGTATTCCTCGTTTGATGTCTTGTCGTGCTCACCTTTGAAATCATCGGAAAGTATTGTTTGTCCAAAGGCAAGGCCGATGCCGTCATTACCACGGTTCCACAATGTCCCGTCAATGCTGAGTCCCAAGCTGTATGCCTGGTTTGTGGGGATGATTTCCCACTGATCGTCGTCTGAATTCCACTCTGTAAGATCACCTTCCCGCCAACTGTAACGGGCAAATGCGGTAAAGCCGTCAGCAATCTCCTGATCAAAACTGAGACCCCAGCCAGATAGAGCATCACTGCCTTCTCTATATTCATTGGTTGCAGTTGGAACATCATCAACATCCATGTACCTACGTGAGTCGTTCCAGGCATAGAAACGATAGTTGCCAGGACGGTTTAAGAGCATGGGTTTGAAGTTTACCTGTGCCGCTATAAAGGGATTGGAGAACACATTTTCCCATGTATTCTCTTCCTCATTGTTGTCAACAGAGGCGCCAATAAACCGAAATTCAACAAAATCGACTGGGGATGCAGCTACCATCAAGGTTGGACAGTAGAATCCACCAGGTTCGGGTATGTTTACCCCCATGCTCTTTACAAAGATGTTTGATAGAAACTGCGTTGTTTCATCGCCTGCAGCCTCATTTTCGTCAAACAGCACACTCAGATCCATTTTACCAAGATTGAAGTCAATCTTTTCATCCCAGAAAAGATTTTCATAAAATGCCTCAGAGAATGTGAGGTCTGCCTGGTTATTGTTGTTCCATGTGGCGTATGCGTCATAGTTTGGGACGCTGAAACTTGGAACATCATCGTTCATGCCTTCCCCGTCACCGCCTTCGATGTGAATGTGAAATGTCCCATATTGCTCAAGATCGGATTCGATGTTCAGGTCCACGGTATAGGCCATATCAGCCTTGTCACCGCACGCTACATCGTTGTCAGCATTATTGGCAGATGCCTGAAGTACACCTGTAGCGCCTCCTTCAATGGAAAGCCTGTGATACCAGGGTGTTTCCTCCTCTTGGGGTTCTGCCGGGGTGACAGCAGCGGCCTGGCTACCCTTCATCCTGGCCATGTCCTTTTCCACATGTTTAAGCCGTTCTGCAAGCTGTCTGTTCTGTTCCATGAGCCGCTTGTTCTGTTCCATAAGCATGCGGACCGTGTCTTCCAGATCCTGGTTTCCTGAGCCGCCTGCCATGACCGGTAACGCAAAAAGCGTAACGATCATTGTGGTAAAGATGAATTTGGTAATTGGTTTAACTCCCTTTTTCATGTTTCCTCCTTGAATTTTTGTGTTGCCCGTTCCCTCCATTACGGTCCTGCCCATAAATTCTGCAAATATTAGAGAAGCATAGAGCCGTTACCAGACTTGTTAACAGCCTTGTGTAAAAGCGCTGGACCGGTCAGGATGCAGATGGCAAGGGCACGTCGAAGTACAGACCCCTGCTGTACGGGCGAACTATAATCCGGGAAGTTGGTGTAGTCAATATTTGAAAAAAGTGTTACTGAGGCACTGCTGCTTGTGCCCCAGTACTCATGGAATCCTCTGGTGCCTCAGTTGAAATGTCCATTTTGGACAAATCTCCTTTGAGTTCATTGGCTGTGGCCATGAGTTTTTTATCAAACGGGTTCATAATTACCGCATCAAGCCCTGCAGCAGCAAGCATGGTCAGTGTGCTGCAGTGAACAGCGCACCTGGTTCCGTATGGCAGATGCTGGGATATGGTGCTCAGTCCGGCAAGGGTCCGGATACCATCCTGTCTTAATTGTTTTATCAGTTTCAGTGCGTGGCAGAGGTGCCCGGTCTCCATGACAGAAGTAGAGGCTGCAGGTGAGTATGGATCAAATACGCTTCTTAAAACAGGGTCAAGATAGAGCCTGTTTGTGGGAAAACCTATCTTTTCTGCTGTCTCTATCACCTCTTCTGCAAGCAGGCACCATTCATCCACAACTGTTGGCAGAATCCCCTTTCTGGTAAGCAATACAACCAGTTCTGTGTTAAGACATTCTGCAGCAGCCATGGTGCGTGCAAGATCATCAGGGTCTGCGGTAACTGCATTGATAACAGGCCGCTTATTGCAGGCCTTTACCGCCTGTGGGAATTTCCTGGGTCCCGATGGAAAGAAGAGTGTTGTGTCAACAGACTGGTTAATTGCTGCTGCAATTTCCGGCAGCATGTCAGAGGCCTGCCGGCCAGGGCCGAGATTGATGTCAATGGCATCAGCACCGGCCTCTATCTGCCTGAAGGCAAGGCTTACTATTGCGTCAATGTCTCTGTTGGATACGGCCTGGAATACTTCAGGGTTTAGGATGTGTATTTTTTCGCCAATGATGAACATGGATTTCTCCTTTCAATTATGCTGAAAAAATCAGGAAATCCAGGCCGGGAGGGGAAGAAAATGCTGGGGATGATATTAGCGGATCGGGATGTGATGGCAGGGACAGTGAGGGTAGCCCCTGTTTGATAATATAATCCGCTTGCCATTTGAGTCAGTAACCACGTGACATTTAAGGCATTTTTTTCTTCCTCTCAGGCCGGTCTCCCGGCTCGTGGATCATCCTACTGACCTCTCCTTCCCGCCCTGTGGGAC
This sequence comes from Deltaproteobacteria bacterium, assembly GCA_015494395.1. Lineage (GTDB taxonomy): Bacteria > Desulfobacterota > Dissulfuribacteria > Dissulfuribacterales > QOAL01 > S144-17. The sequence continues at coordinate 3,221 of WGBG01000144.1, read as the reverse complement.
AGGGCAGTGGAGTAATGAGGCGTTCGTCCCCACTCACGGTTGCGGGCCAGCGCCGGATTTTCACCGGACTTCCCGATTATCCCCGGGACAGCGGCAAAATGTTTAAGCCTGCTGTTCCATCCAGGGCACCTGAGTTGTAAATTAGAGACAGGGTACCTAAAAAAAAGACAATGTCAAGCGGGTTTGTTCAGTGCCTGTTGAGTCCCTTTGCAGGGCCGGATCAGGCTGCTGTGCAGGCCATAAAACAAGGAGGAAATATGCGTAGAATCGCAGTTTATCCCGGCACTTTTGATCCGGTTACCAACGGACATATTGACCTTATAAGACGTGGCCTTACGATGTTTGACCGGGTTATTGTTGCAGTTGGTATCAATCCAGGAAAGTGCCCGCTGTTCTCATTCGAAGAACGCCTGCAGATGATGAAAGAGGTGCTTCAGGGCATGGAAAATGTGGAAGTGGCCGGGTTTGAAGGATTGCTTGTTGATTTTGCAAGGGAGTCAGGGGCATGTGCTGTTTTGAGAGGGCTCAGGGCAGTATCAGATTTTGAGTATGAGCTTCAGCGCGCCATTATGAACAGGAAGCTGGACCGTTCCATAGAGACTGTATTTTTGATGACTGGCTTCAGGTGGATATACATAAGCTCCACAATAGTAAAAGAGGCTGCACGTTTCGGGGGCAGCCTTGAGGGTCTGGTGCCGCCGTTGGTGGAAAGGAGAATGCAGGAGAAATTTGCTGAAATGTGTGAGAATAGGACCTGATGCCGAACCGGGTTAATAGGTGTTTCCCGCAAGCCCGATGCCCCCTAAGGACGATGTGCTTCCAATACCCTTTAATCCGATGTTAACCATTATGCTGGTATCATCCCTGTTGTTTTGAATGTCCCCGGATATGCTCCAGCAACTCCCCTGGTATCTGAGGCCGTAATGGGACTGAATTGAGGTTCCGGCCTGGAAGTTCTGGTTAATGCCAAAAGAAAAATAGACAGATGGCAGCAGTGCGGCAGTAAGGTTCAGACCCAACTGGTCTATGTTGGTAAGCCTGTTGTATCTGTAGTTTATTCCCAACCGGTCACCCATTGCACTTGACATGTTGGCAGTAACATTATGTGTCCTGAACTGATGGGTGTAGTGGTTGAAATAACTGTCATATCTCATGTAGAACCAGTCACAGGGCCTGGCTTCAAATTCCGTGTAGAATTCAGATTTCCCCTTGGGGGGATTGTCAGGAATTGCAGTGCTGTTGTACAGGGGCTCTTTTACAAAGTTGAACTGCTGAATAAGTTCCAGGCGTACCATATCCTTGTAGGTGTATGAACCGCTCCCCTGCCTTGACCTGGAGCTCAAGAAACTGAGCAGCGCAATGGAGAGCCTGCTTCGCTTAGGCAGCCTGTCAAAGCTGTCAATGTATGGAAGATCATCCTGGTCAACATCCGGCTGCATTTCGTACAGAATCCTTGGCCTTACTGTATGGCTGAGGGTGTCCTGCCCAAGATGGTATGTGGCTCCAAATGTCTTGCTTGCATCTGCGGAAAGCTGGTACAGGAACCTGTTGCTGGTATCTTTGGGGTCATTATCTTCGGACTCTCCGCCTGTCCAGTATGAGGTGTTTACAAGACCGGCATTTAATACAACATCCACCCAGTCAAATACATTAACTGGCAGGAGCAGCGCCGGATTTATGTTGAACCTGGACTCTTTTGTGCCCTGCTCGCGCCAGTAGTTTGTGAAATCAACCCTGTATTCATAGAACAGGGGGGTGTTGAACAGCCTCTGCTTGTAGCCCTTTGCAAGCAGGGACGGAAGGGTCTGGACAGTGTACTTTCTCTCGCCCGGGTTGTGGTTGTCGTTGAACCTGGCAGTTCCGGCGATAAATGCATCATCAAAGTTCCTGGTTACCTGGGCCTTGGATGGTCTTATTGCATCGGTCCTGTAGGCCAGTGAACGGTTAAAGTATTTTCTGAATACGCTGTTAGATGGCCCAAATGCCGTTTCTCCTGTGGTGAACTCCTGCAGGTAATCCCGGTCACTTACAAGATCCACGTCCAGTTTTGTCTTGAAACCAAATGGAAGGCTCTGGTTCAGCTTGCCCCTGATCCACCACCTGAAGTTATTTGACCTTGTGTATCCATCATTGTTGTAGTCGTTGTCTGTTTCATCATCATACAGAAAGTTATAGCGAATCACAGCCACATCCTCATCTGAGAAATTATGCCTGTACTCAAATCCATTCATGAATCCCCTCTTGGTCATGTAGTGGGGATACCAGGTCATGTCCATGCTGTCATTAAGCACAAGGTAAACAGGAACGTAAAAACCGAATCCGTTTCTCTTGGATGATGTGTATCCGGGGATGAGAATGCCTGATTTGCGGTACTTGTTCAAAGGCACCAATGCCCAGGGTGTGTAAAAAACAGGGAAATCCTTTACATCAAAGGTGGTATGCTTTCCAATGGCATCGCCGTTTACCTTAAGATCGAGGTCTCTGGCCCGAATACGCCATGCCTGCCCAGGAAGTTTGCAGGTGCTGATGGTTGCATCAACTGCATGATACTCTTCAGGGCCTGTCTTGGTTATCTGGTCAGCGGTTACATAGACGTTATTTCGCTGAAGGAACAGGTTGGCGTCAGTTATCTCGCCTGTCTGGGTGTTAATGTCAAGTTTACCAGCAGAGCCCTTTATCACATCGTTTTTCATGTGAATAATCACGTGACCGTCGGCGTAAATGGTGCCATTTGCCTTGTCATATACTATGTAGTCGGCCTGCACCTGCATGTCTTCATGTTTTACATGCACATCCCCCTGTCCCATTATCACATTGGATTCATGGTAAAAGGTCAGCTTGTCTGCCGTAATGTGCCACGGCTTTTCACCTTGGGCTGCAGAGCCGGATTCATCACCACGGACTGATGCATCAACTGATGGCACAGAGGGCAAGAAAAGGGCAATCAGAAAGAGCAGGGCAAGCCTCGCAGCGTTTGATATGTGGACCTGATTACATTGCACGTTTCGGAGTCTGGTTTTAGGCAATAACCGCATTTAAAAAACGTCGTATCTATTCAGCTTAGTGAATGGTCTTGTTTTGGAGTGACTATGAAGAATTTCGTAGTTTTTCCTGGCGAAGCGCAGCCATAAAAATCGCGTCTGTCTGAGCGAGGGACGAGCGAGTTTCGCGATTTTGGCGTAGCAAGCCTTGGAAAAACAAGAAATTGTTCACCGGAACGG
>WGBG01000143.1 GCA_015494395.1 Deltaproteobacteria bacterium | reverse complement strand
TGGCACAATTACTGCATCATCAAAAATTTAAACCCAAACAAAAACAATTCTCCACAATCAACCATTTCAAACACAACCATCATCCTTGTAACCTTCCAGGCTGATATTACATAAGACTTACAGGTTATAAGGGGAGACAGCATGAATACAAAATCCTGGTTTTGGAAAATAATATTTTCGGGTCTCTACCCGGTCATCTTCTTCTGCCTTTGCGCCCAGGCTCTATGGGCAGAGATACCGGGCCTTATAAATTACCAGGGAAAAATTCTTCAAAACGGCACTCCTGTAACAACTGGTCCAGATTCTCCACTGCAAACAACTTTTCGCCTGTACGATTCTCCTGAGGACGGCACCCTGCTCTACGAAGAATCGCAGGATGTCACAGTCTCAAACGGCATCTACTCTGTACAGCTTGGCCAATCTCCAACAGCACATGGAGAGTATTCCAGCCTGTTTGACGTTGTGGCACTGGCTGAGGAACTCTGGCTTGAGGTGGAGATCAACGGTGAAATACTCCTGCCACGCCAGGAATTTACAGGTGTCCCTTATGCACTACGGGCAGGAGATGCCGAGGTGGCCGCCACGGTCATAAACAACTCCATTACTTCAGACTCCATAATCAACTCTTCGATAACAGGAGAAAAACTTGCGGATGGGGCGGTAACACTTGCAAAATTCTCAAACTCCATGTGCAACCAAGGAGAGATACTGATCAAGACAGAAACCGGATGGACATGTGGCACTCCTGCACTGCCACTCTGCCAGGATGGAGATTTTATTAACTGCTACACTGGGCCGCCGGAGACAATGGGAGTTGCTGGCTGCCGCCCTGGAATCCGCTACTGTAACACCAGCCACACAGGCTATGGGCAGTGCACCGGTGAAGTGCTCCCTGAGGCTGAAACATGCGACGGCATTGACAACGACTGTAACGGCAGGGTGGACGATAATGTCTCCGGCACACCAGAATGGTACATGGATGCCGACCAGGACGGTTATGGAGACCCTGCAGGCATGATCCATTTCTGTCCAGGCCAGGAGCAGCCGGGTTACGTCCAGAACGCTGATGACTGTGATGATACATCCTTTGCAGTTAATCCCGGTTTTGGTGAACGCTGCGATGACAAAGACTCAAACTGTGACGGAGAGGTTGATAATAACTGTGTAACCACTGCCTGTACCGAGGATGAGATAAACCAGGTTGTAAATGGAGACATGGGAGTATCGTCCGGATGTCTCACTGCTGGCATGGCCCTTGTAAACTGCATGCAGTCCAATCACTGTGGAGAACTCTCGTCCCCTGACCTTGACTGCATGAGGGCCCACTGTGCATCTGAGTGGGAATCTGCCATGGGAAGCATCCCGCCGGAATGCCACAGTGGGGACACGCGACCCTGCGGCACAGATGAGGGAGAATGCCAGGCAGGAACCGAAACCTGCTCTACAGACAATACCTGGAGTGGGATATGCAACGGAGAAATACCCCCTGTGCCAGAAACCTGTGATGGACTGGACAATAACTGCGACGGTGTTGTGGACAATCCGGAAACACCCCAGTGGTGCATGGATGCTGATGGTGACCGCTACGTGGAAGGGTGCGTTGAGGAATGCGAACAGCCTGGTGGTGAGTGGATACCTTACACAACCATCCTGGCTGAAGGAGATTGTGATGACAGGGATCCTTCAATCAACTATGGTGCACAGGAACTCTGTGACGGGATTGATAACGACTGTGATGGCCAGATTGATGAAAACTTTCCAAACCTCGCAACGGTTTGTGACACAGGGATACTGGGTGCCTGCAGCCAGGGAATATTCGTTTGTTCTCCAACAGGAGACAGTGTCATCTGCGACCAGACAGTCTGGCCCGAACCGGAAATCTGTGACGGTATTGATAACGACTGTGACGGAGCAGTGGATGAAGGACTTGATGGCGCTGGCCCTCTTACTACTAACCAGCAGGGGGTGTGCAATGGAGCCAGGCAAAGCTGTTTTTCCGGTAGCTGGGCTGATTATTATGACATAATTCCCTCCTATGGCCTTGAAATTATGGACAACACGAACTGCAGTGACGGGCTGGACAATGACTGTGACGGCATGATTGACGGTAACGATACGGGTTGTAATTAGAGCAGACAAATTGAGTAATGGATTGGGCTTAAAATTCAGATAATACATCAAAAGTGAGAATAAAATGCAAAACAAATTATTGCTGGCTTTCATGCTGATATTAGTATTTTTTTCTGGAGCGATTGCGGCACCTGAAATAATCAACTACCAGGGAAGACTTTTGCAAAACGGAGTTCCCCTCACCACTGAGACCCAAATACCCATTACGTTCAGCATTTTTCCTGAGGAATCTGATACAGGGAGCAGTCCTGTTTGGCAGGAGACACAGGATGTTTACGTTCAGAACGGTACATTCTCAGTAAAACTGGGAGCAGTAAATCCACTTATCCCGACCCTGTTTGATAATACTGGCGGTGAATACTGGCTGGCGATAACTATCAACGGGGAGACACTTTCTCCCAGACAGAGGCTTACAAGTGTTCCATTTGCCATGAATGCCGCCTCTCTTGATGGCTATACTGCCTCGGATCTAGACCAGTCTGCCCACGAAGAAAGGACAGACAATCCCCACAACGTAACTGCCGCTCAGGTTGGTGCGGCCACCCTTGACGACATAACCTGGGGGAATCTTAAAAATTATCCTGGCGAGAGCGATCCCACGGTAAATCCCTTGGTAAAGGATGGAGTTTCCTGGTCAGAAATCACTGACAAGCCGACAGGTTTTGCTGACAATACTGATAATGATTCCGGTGGAGACATCACCGGGATAGCGGCAGGAACCGGCCTGGTCGGTGGCGGTACTCAAGGTGATGTAAACCTGGAGATTGCCCTTCCTCTGGAACTAAGCATTTCAACTTCTGAGGGGAATCGGGCGGTTATCAAGGGTTCCAACAACGGAAATGGTTATGGTATTTATGGTTGGAGTGCTTCCAATTACGGCATCTTTGGGTACAGCACTGGCAGCGACGGCATATTTGGTTACAGCACTGGCGGCAGTGGAGTATCAGGTTCCAATGGTGCTTCCGGTAATACCGGGAGCCTTGGCACAGGCAGAAACGGCGTTGAAGGCTCTGGCACCGGAACAGCAGCAGGGGTTTATGGAAGCAATGCAAACGGCAATCTGGGCTATCTTGGAGGTCCTGAATATGGCGTTTACGGATTTGCCAGTAACAGTGCATCCATTGCGGCATTTTTTGATATTACCCGCACAGGCCTGGCCTTCCCCCTGAAGATAAGGAATCATGCCTATGGCGATGAACCTGGAGAATCGGATGTTGGCATACTTTTTTCATCAGGTGGGTCCGTGAGCAATGACAGGGGAAAAGGTGCCATTGTTTACCAGACGACCGGCACGTGGAACAGGGGCAGTTTTCATTTTCTTCAGGATCCCGGGGCAGACAGCTCAAATCCAGACATGCTGGACTCTGTTATGACTATTACCAACAGCGGCAAGGTTGGAATTGGTACCCCCCACCCTGACGTAACTCTTGATGTTGAGGGACGCGTTTCCGCAAATGTCACCAATCCGGTTATTTATTCCATTCCAGGACAGGAAATACCACTATACACCTACAGTGCTGTTTATGGCGAGGCAAAGGGTACATACAATAGTATCACCAGCTCCTGGACCCCTGCCTTCGGTGGCCTGTTTTCCTCCACCACTTACGGTGGCAAGGGACTCTACGCCTTAGCAACTGGAGATCAGGGAATTGCAATACATGGCAAGGCAGAGGGAGCAGGTGGCAGGGCCGGACTGTTTGAGGGGGATGTGGATATAACAGGCAGGCTCAATACCAGCGGGACACTAAACATTGATAATACCCTGAGATTCGAACCAGGAGGAGACCGATATCTGATTCTGCCTGACAGCACAAAGACCCTTTTTATAGGAGGAAAGAGCGCACCGCTACCCTGGGGAATAATGTCTGCGAGTGTTGGCTACATTGGTTTTACTGTAAATGGGAGCCTTGTGGGCAGGATAGATTCCAATGGTATGAAGGTAACCGGCAGAACTTCCACATCAGTCCTTGAAATTACAGGTGGAAGTGACCTTGCGGAACAGTTTGACGTGGATGACTCAGACATCGCCCCTGAGCCTGGAATGGTTGTGAGCATAGACCCGGAAAAAACCGGCAAACTCGTGATCAGCACCACTCCTTATGACAAAAAAGTGGCAGGGGTTATCAGTGGAGCCGGTGGCATTAACCCTGGTATGGTGATGAGCCAGAACCAATCACCGGCCTCGGGTACATTGCCTGTGGCAATGGCCGGAAGGATCTATTGCCTTGCCGATGCCTCCTATGGGGCAATAGAACCCGGAGACATGCTTACCACATCATTTACTCCAGGCTATGCAATGAAGGCATCGGACCGGGAACGGGCCTATGGCACCGTAATAGGAAAGGCAATGGAAGGTCTGAATGAGGGTGAAAAGGGCCTGATACTCATTCTGGTTAGCTTACAGTAGGCTGCATCTTACCTAGATTGAGCGTTTCAAAATCTGGAAAATTGTTTCTTCAATGAAATTAAAAGGAGTTATGTCGATTATAGCTTTCCAGTTTTGAAACGCTCAATATAGGTCTTATAATTATCCAAGGAATATACAACCGCAATATTCCTGCCAAGCCGGAGAATACAATGAGTCCCAGATTAAACATCACAAAGCTGTTTCCTATATTCCTGTTTGCAATTTGCATCTCTTCCTCCAGTAGCGCTTCATGGGGAGCTGCACTGACAAATGATGAGGTACTGGCGGCAGTGCTGACATGGGTGGCCCACTATGATGACAGGGAGGATGGTAAAATCCAGATAACGAATTTGGAACCTCTGACCGGGCCAAATGGCGAAAAAGTAGCCTGGGTGGCCTATTTCTACCACAAGGGATTCTGTATCTGCGGTGCGGATGATCTGTTACTGCCGGTTTATTATTACTCTCCAGAGGGCATCTATAACAGTGACGATCCCTTTATCCAGACATTGAAAGACAATATTGCAACGGAACTGAACACCCTTAAAAATGATGCGTCGTTGAACGGCAGCACTGAAATTGAGCAAAGAGCCCTCTACTGGTCTAACCTTATTGCGGGGCACTTCCCTGAATCAAAGGGAGCAGACAGGCTCGAATTAGACTTCACACCCCGCTGGCATCAAGGTTCACCCTACAATGATCAGTGCCCTGAACTTGCCCCTGGAGAACACACTGTCGTAGGGTGCGGACCACTATCCATGGCCCAGCTTATGTACTACTGGAAATGGCCTGAAAACGGAGAGGGTTCCAGATGCATGGAGGATGTATCACGTTTCAGTAATGAATGGATCAGCGCCTACTATTATGAAGATCCCGGAACCAGCATTACAAATATCTCCCTTTTAGATAACCGGCTTACATGGGAAAATCATTATATGAAAATGAGAGGACACTGGGACACCACCTTAAGGGATTATGCCCAAAACCACGTTTGTGCCTCCAGCGATTACAACTGCAGGGCTACCATAGATCATCTTTTCAGTTATCTCCCGGAAATCAGCCAAGACCACTGTGCTGTTTTTTCAGCAGCCTCGTATAACTGGAGCTCTATGCATGATATCCATGATGCCAACAGCACTGGTAACGATGAAGTGGCCAAACTGTGCTATCATTCGGGAATTGCCATGGGGGCATGGTGGGGACTATTAGGGACATTCCGCAGCAGTGTAGGTTCCTGCATCAATGCCCTGGAAACATATTTTCGTTTTGACTCCGGAGCCGCAGACACAAAACCCCTTGACAGCAACGGCACATACATTGACTACCTCAAGGAGGAGATAAGATGGTCACGCCCTGTCATCATGTGTGGCAGTGGTCACTGTTTCAATGTTTACGGGTTTGATACGTCAGGTCCTGACCCCCTGCTTAAAATTAATAATGGCTGGGGATATACAGGCGGCATAAACCAAACAGGCTGGTACGCCCTGGATGACGCATGGCCTGACAATCGCCAGTTCAGCATGAAGCTTTACCCTGAAAATGCAAGATTTGTTCAGGCAGGAACCGTCCCTGCTGGAAACGGCACTGCTGCCAATCCTTATTTCGGGCTTGATTACGCAATATATCAGTCACCACCGCACTCAACTCTTGTCTTACGGGCAGAACAGACACATTCCATAGAGGTAGGAGTAATTGATAAGCCTCTTGTACTAAGAGGTAAAAATGTTGAGATTACCGCAGCCCAATAGATAGAAAGACGAAACAGAAAGACGAAACCGGCATGCGGGTAAATTGGCAAGGTCTGGCCCTATGCCTGTAACACAAGATTAAAAGGAGACAAACCAGCATGAAGATAATTAACATATCAACAATATTAGTCATCATGTTAATTTGTATCGCATTTCCATTTATTGCAGCATCACCGTGCCTGTGTATCACCATGCATAGCAGCAGCTATACCATAACCGCTGATGTTGTCTCAGGGGGCGGGGGGGCACTTTC
>WGBG01000142.1 GCA_015494395.1 Deltaproteobacteria bacterium | reverse complement strand
GTGAACTCGTTCATAAATGTCTTGCCATCTTTCGGGTCTGGCCAGTAGAGAGATAGGGTCACAATGGTCGCCTTGCGGTCGTCTTTATATTTTAACGTACTGAGCATTTTAAGCGTTTTTTTGTCTGGATCTGGAAATAGATTGACATATTGTTTCTCGTGTAACCATGAAACAATATCAGCTTTGGCCCAACCTTTAAGTCCGGGCTTGATCTGCATCTTTATCTCGTAGAGGGGGGTGGCAACAACAATATAAACCGTGGCTAAGAATAGGCATGAGACGGTAATACCAAAAAATATTTTCTTGTGATCTGCCAGTATCCGGAATATATCTCGAAGGTCAATTTCATCATCATAACAAAATTGTCCCTCCTTATTGTTTTTAGGTATATTTTGCATGCTATTGGTGCTTTCCATAATTTTAAGTTTTAGTACAATTTGACTTTTTTCTTAATAGTAATTAATTTGGAGACAATTCTCCACTTTTAGCTCTAGGTAAACAGTGAATTGCGGTTTTATTATGGAATGTTAGCTAATACTGTTCCGGAGCAAAATTTTCCTTTATCCCACACTCAAGGCTTCTACCCTGGATGCCATACCATCCCTCTACTGGATAATAGTACAGAATATTGTCTACTGCATGGCCAAGTGTATCAAGCTGATCCGGGATGAAAGCCCTGATTCCAAGCACGGGGCTTTAAACAAACCTGGCAGGCATTGTCTCCCCTTTGCCCTCAGGGTTTCTGAAAATCCAGTCGGTTATCAGGTTCCTTTAACTTTTGAAACGCTCTATTCGGGTGGCAAGAATTGCTCCCCATCCCCTGTGTTCGAATTGTTCCATTTCCTGCAGGCCCTGTTTTGCCAGCATGGAACTGGCGGTTGTTTCGCCCCCTTTTTTGAAACCGGCAAGAATTAAGTAAGCATTATTTTTAAGACATGAACCAAGTGAGGGCATTAGCCTTGCCGCCACCGAAGGCGTCAGGTTTGCCAGGCAGATGTCAAAGGTATTATCATGGTGTTCGCTTTTGCTTACGCGCTCCCACTCCTGGTCTGAGATAACCCTGACTTTATGGTGTACTTTGTTTGCCCGGGTATTTTTTTGGGCACTTTGCAAAGCCTCTGGATCAATGTCAACTGCCAGTACCTCTCCTGCCCCCATTATGGCAGCTGCAATTGCCAGTATGCCTGTTCCTGTGCCCATGTCAAGGACTTTGCATCTGCTGTTCAGCAGGTCTTGAGATTCAAGGTGCTCAAGTGCCATAAGGGCACAGGCTGTACTGGGATGTGTGCCAGTTCCAAATGCCCAGCCAGCATCAACAATGATTTCAATTGGGAAAGTTTTATTTTTGTCAGGCCGGTGTGTTGATTTATGTCCTGAGTGTATCACCCTTATTGATCTGGTGACATCTATGATCGGCTCTTCTGGCAGGGTGTCTGTGTCATCACTGCCTCGCACACTGAACATTAAATCATATTCAGGAATAGAGGATAGTTGATTGTGTGGGATTGTATCAGGTTGAGAAGTTGATTGTTTTGAAAGGGCTGAATCAATTTTTTCTGAAAGTGATTGTATAGCCCTATCCCATTCCTTTTCAGGAATGGTGCACGTTAAGGTGGCAGTGGAGATGCCTTGGGTTGTTTGGGCACTGTCTGTTAAACGCCATGTGCCTTTTTTAATGGGAGATATTTTGTGAAGTTTGCTGATTAGGAAATCAGGACAGCGAATACTTGCAACAAGAGCGGGCGTATGGCTGTTCAAATGGTCTCTTCCCACCTTTCCTTTTCCGAATCTATCTCAAGCCCTGTGGCCTTGATAAATGCCTTCAGGTTTTTCACAAGGTCTTGAAGTTCATTGTTCGCCTGTTCGTACTGTCCAAGGGAGATGGCATGACGTATATCACTCCATTTAAGATACAATTCAGCCAATGAATCATCATATTCACTGTCGTAGGGCAGTTTTGCATGAATCTGATCCAGTTTTGCTTTGACATTAGTCAGATGACGATTCAGTTTTTTCTCTGCAGCTTCCCTTGCTTTAGCAGCCTTTTCGGCTGCCGTTGTGGCAACCTCGATAGTCTTCCTTGCAAGATATGATGCCTTTTTATACGACTTCTTCAGGGCATACTGTTTTGCCCTTTTAAACAGGTAAGAGGCCTCGTCAAACTCCTCTGCTGCAAATCTGGGAGCCCCCTGGATGTCCGCGTTCTTAAGTGCCTCTTTGGCCTGGTCCCTAAGCGTTTTCCACCTGGCAAATGCCTTTGCTCCAGGGGTGCTTTCCTTTATCTTGTCAAGTTCTGCCTGAAAATCTTTCCTGAGTTCATGTGGCGATGGCAACTTGAATCCGGTAAGGAGTATGAGGCACAGACAAGATGCAAGAATTCTGGCAACAGTGCTTATTGTCCTTTGGCTGCTTCTCATTTCCAGGCGATGCAGTTTATATGAGATTTGCCAGTATATGGTCCCTTATCCACTTCATATCCCACCACTCGACCGGATTGACAAAGATGCCATTAACCGCCATGCCGTAGTGAAGGTGATCTCCGCCTGCAAGACCGGTAAGGCCGGTAAGACCGATGGTCTGACCACGCTCTACCATATCGCCCCGGTTCACATTTATCTGGCTCAGGTGTGAGTATGTGCTGAAAAGACCAATTCCATGATCAAGCACAACGGTATTGCCATAGATGCCCAAGAAACCGGCAAACACTACCTTGCCCCTGTTGCCCGCAGGTACAGGTGAATGGGTGCGGTCAGCTATGTCAACTCCCATGTGATAAGCCTGATCAATCTCCTTTCCCTTGTAAAAGTAATGCCTGAAGTCAGCAAACCGGGCCCGTAATGAACCTGGCATCCTGACAAAACTTCCGTGCCAGAGTATCTCCGGCGTACCGTTACGGCACAGGGAGAGAAGCTGCTGGTTGTTTTCCTTTCTTATCTTGTTGTTGATAATCAGGAACTGCTCAAGCAGACTGCCCTTGACCTCAGGATAGTGAATGGCAAGGTCAGGCATTTTTCTCTGCAGGAAGGAGTCAGATATGTTGATACGGTCAACCTTGGACCGCCGGTACAGCACAGAATATGCCACTGATGCCTTTGACTTGTTACCAGCCAGGTCTTCAACCTCTATTAGCATTGGGCCCGGGTTTTTCTTGTCATGTGGGAGGGCTACAAGTGCAATGTAGCTGTGGCTGCCCTGCTTGGAAAATGCATAGGCAGGAAACAGCACATTTCCCAGTCTTATTCCAACCTTTAATGGTTTTTCATTTATTCCAAACGACACAAGGCCTGCGCCGCCCATCCGGATGTTGTGTACAGTGCTTTTGATTGCTATGCGCGGCGGAGTGATATCTACAGGAATTTTGATCTCAACGGCAGACATGTTGCCCTGAAGGCCATTACGCCAGGATGCGTCTGTAGCAATTATTTTCACCACTGCCTCTCCATCCTTAAGCCCCAGCTCAATCGGCCTGATCTCTATGGTCACTGTATCGTGCAGTACACCCTTGCGCTCATAGAAGGGAGGAAGTTTGTACTCCTTTCCTGGAATTGTTACAACCCTGCCATCCTGTTCAACCTCTGCCCTGATACTTCTGATCCCGCTGCGGTTGTCTGAAATTTCAACCTTTATGACTGACTCAATGCCAAGGGCATTTGGGACATGGAGTGGTTTTATGACAGGGGGCTGATTTTCAAATTGAAGCCACCAGATAAAGCCGCCGGCAACAATGATCAGGACCAGCAGAATAGTTGCAAACCATGCAAAGAAACGTGCCATAGGATATGCTCCTTAATTTTTCCCATTAAACCGGTTCATTGTTTCCTGCAGTCCATGGGCAGTAAAACATTCGGCAGCATCTGCCGCCTGCTCCACGATCTTGACCAATTTTTGAAGCTCATCACCGGAAAAACGGCTGAGGACATAACGGTCAACTGGCACGGGGCTGTCCGGCCGGCCAATGCCGATCTTGAGTCTTGGAAATTCCCTGGAGCCAAGAGCAGAGATTATGGAACGTATTCCATTATGTCCTCCGGCTCCGCCAGCCCTTACCACCTTGATCCTCCCGAATTCCATGTCCAGATCATCCTGTATTATGAGCAGATTGTCCAGTGGAATTTTGAAAAAGTTTTTTACCTTTGCCACTGCCTCCCCGCTTCTGTTCATAAAGGTCAGGGGCTTTAACAGGATAATCCTGTTTTCTCCTTGCCTGATCTCCGCCTGCTGCCTGGGAGGCGGGCCTGAAATATCACTGAAGGTTGCGCCTTCACGCTGAGAAAGGAGGTCAACCACCATAAATCCTATGTTGTGGCGGGTTTTTTCATATTTTTCTCCGGGGTTTCCCAATCCGGTTAATAGATAGTCTGTCATGGTCAGATGAAATACAAATGCCCGGAACAGTAAACTGCCCGGGCATGAATAATAGGCTCTTGCGTATAAAACACCCCAACTGATTAGTAAATCAGTTAAGGTGATTCAATTTTTGTAATAAAATGGATTGGCATAATGCCTGAACTCAGGCGATTTCTACTCTTCAGAAGCCTCTTCAGTTGCTGCTGCAGCCTCCACTGCTTCTTCTTCTTCACCCTCTTCTTCCTCACTTACTTCAACGCTTGCTGCACCGATTGTTATAAGAGTGGTGCCAGGATCATCCAGGAATTTTATGCCCTCGGCAGCCTTGATGTCGGAAACATGCAGGGCGTCACCAACGTCAAGATCAGATATATCAACCTCGATTTCATTTGGAATATCAAGAGGCAGACATTCAATGGTAACCTCACGCTGAATAAGCTCCATAATACCCTTGGAGACCTTTACACCCTTTGCCTCTCCAACAGGCACAATGGGTACCTCAACCTGCACGGTGCGGTCCATTGCAACTTCATAGAAATCAATGTGCCTTATCTGGTCATTTACAGGGTGACGCTGGAGTTCCTTGAGCAGTGCCAGCCTTGTACCACCTGCACCCTCGCCGGTAAGGTTAAGGGTAAACATTACCCTTTCCCCTGCTGCAACAAAAAGCATCCTCTGGAATTCGTGCCTGTTAACTGATAAAGGAACAGGTTTTTCTCCCTGTCCGTAAAGTATTCCCGGGATCTGTTTCTCCCTGCGGAGTTTGCGTGCCGCTCCCTTGCCGGTTTCTGTTCTTACAGCGGCATTCATTGATACCTGTTTCATTTTAGTATATACTCCTTAATTTTTTAACATTTTCGCTATGATAAATATCAGACAAATAGTGAACTTACCGAATCGTCATCGTGAATGCGTTTGATAGCCTCGCCCAGCAGGGAAGCCACGCTCTCCACCTTTATCTTGCTACACTGTGCCGCCTTTTCCGAAAGGGGAATAGTGTTGGTTACTATTACGGTTTCCAGGGAAGATTTTGCAATTCTGTCAACCGCAGGCCCTGAGAGCACCGCGTGGGTCGCACAGGCATGAACTGCCTTTGCTCCCTTTTGAATCAGGGCATCAGCGGCCTGACACAGGGTTCCGGCAGTATCCACCATGTCGTCAAGGAGGATGGCAGTCTTGCCTGAAACATCACCTATAACATTCATCACCTGAGATTCATTTGCCTTTTCCCGCCTCTTGTCAATAATGGCCATGCCAACCCCCATGCGCTTGGCAAATGCCCTGGTCCTCTCTGTACCCCCGGCATCAGGTGATACCATTATGACACTGTCCTGATTCTGAAAATCTTTCAAGACCTTCAGCAGTACAGGGGCTGCAAACAGATGATCCACGGGAATATTGAAAAATCCCTGAATCTGTCCGGCATGCAGGTCCATTGCCAGCACCCTTCTTGCCCCGGCAGTGGTTATTATGTCTGCCACCAGCTTTGCCGTAATGGGAACCCTGGGCGCTGCCTTTCTGTCCTGTCTTGCGTAGCCATAGTATGGCATCACCGCAGTAATCCGACGGGTAGAAGCCCTCCTTAGCGCATCAATCATTACCAGCAGTTCCATGAGGTTTTGATTGACAGGTGGGCAGGTGGGCTGAATGATGAATACGTCAGCACCCCTGACATTGTCTCCGATTTCAACAAAAACCTCTCCGTCGCTGAAGGTTTTTACAGTTGCCCGTCCCAGGGGCATGTTAAGATAATCGCAAATCTCCTGAGAAAGGTCGGGGTTCGCATTACCAGTGAAAATTTTGATTTTGTTAATTGCCATGGCTTTTACAGGCTCTCCAACTCCAAATCCGGTTGAGTTGAGTTTGGCTTATTATGCCCTTAATATTTCAGCCTCTTGAATTTAGAGGCCTCTAAATTTTATATAAATAGCTTGCACAGCAGATTACTTAAAAAATAGAGATATATGGCCTGAAGCCTTCCAAGGTACAAGCGTATTCAAAAATTGGCTGGGGCGGCAGGATTCGAACCTGCGAATGCGGGTTCCAAAGACCCGTGTCTTACCGCTTGACGACGCCCCATTGTATTAACTGATGGCTTAATATTTCTGAATGTGAAACATTCAGCCCAGTGTTTCTGCTATTCTTAAAGATGCGTTTGGCAGCCTGTCTTTCACATTGTCCATTGCTGCCCTTGCGGCTTTTTCAGAACTGAACACACCAAATACCGTGGAGCCGCTGCCTGTCATCATGGCTGCTTCTGCCCCCGCATCCCTTAACAGCTCTTTTATTTTACCAATTTCAGGATATTTTTCCATAACCGGTTGTTCAAGGTCATTATTCCACAACAGTGCGTCCAAGGGGGCACGGGCGTCAAAAATAGTGTCCTGATGCCGTGTTGTCAACTTGAAATTCTTATATGCCCAGGCAGTATTTACTCCAAAATCAGGCATTACAAGCACAAACCATCTTTTTTCAGTGGTGACAGGTTCAAGAATCTCCCCTGTTCCTGTGCCAATAGCCGCTGGCTCATCCAGCAGAAAAAAGGGACAGTCTGCCCCAAGGGCACTGGCAAGCCGATGCAGGGTAGCTTTCGAAAGAGGGCTGTTGAACATGGAGTTAAGCCCCTTGAGAGTGGCAGCAGCATCGCTGCTTCCTCCCCCAAGACCGCCTCCTGCCGGGATGTCTTTTTCAAGTGTTATCTGCACGGAAGGCGTAATGCCTGATGCTTCAAAAAAGGTTTCCGCTGCCTGATAAACAAGGTTATCCTTGCCGGAGTCAAGCCACGGCGGGCATGTAAGATGTATGCCCTGGCTGGCACTTTTTACAATTTCCAGTGTGTCAAACAGGGAGATCTTCTGGAAAAGTGTGAATAAAAGGTGATAACCATCTTCCCGTTTACCCGTAATAAAAAGGAAGAGGTTAAGCTTTGCCGGAGTGGTAATGAACATATCTACTTTGACGCCGCTATGAATTTCATGCGCAGGTCATAAAGTACATGCTTCAGGAGTTTTTCTTCGTCTTCCGTGAGATTTCCCCTTGTTTTTTCCTCCAGCATGGCTATGACATCAATGGAGTGGCGTGCCATATTCAGATCCCTGGCTGTTTCTTCGCTCCCCGGCATGGGAATTTCTCCAAGGTGCATGAGGGCAGAAGAGTTCAGGGACAGTATAAATGTAGAAAAGTTTACAGGAGGAAGTGGGGGTATGTCAGTGCGATCGTCAGTTGAATTTTGCATTTCGGGCTCCTTAAATGAATCTTTATTTTTAAGTATGGGTAGTTGGTGTTCATTATTACGTTGCGGTTAATATAATGTATGCTCTGTAACTTCAAAAGTCTTTTAACAGGTATCCTTAAATTCACCATGAGCTTGCATACTGGTAAAATGGAAATATAATTTATAAACATGCCAAAGGATAATATAACAGATCTTTTTCCGCCTTCAGCCCTTGAGGGTGTCCTGCCTGAATCCTGCCTTGATTCCGGTACCGCCCATGATCAGGCTTATGACAATGAAGATATAGGATGGGAAGCCCCTGTTCAAATGCCGTCAGACAGGCATGTTTACAGGGTGTCAGAGCTCATTTCCAAAATAAGAACCTGCCTTGACATAGAATTTGCTACGCTCTGGATAGAAGGAGAGATCACTTCCTTTTCAAAGGCAGCTTCCGGCCACTGTTATTTTACCATAAGGGAGGATAACAGTTGCCTGAAGTGCGTAATGTTCAGGGCCTCGGCATCTTCCCTTTCATTTGAGCCTGAGGAGGGCATGATTATAACCTGCCGGGGTAATCTCAACGTATATGCCGGTCGTGGTGATCTTCAGCTTGTAGTGGACAGAATGGAGCCTGCCGGCAGGGGAATCCTTTTTGCCAGATTTCAGGAGATGCAGCAGCGGCTTGAGGCAGAGGGGCTGTTTGATCCAGACAGGAAAAAACAAATTCCGCCATTTCCCCGCAGGATATTTCTTGTGACATCTGCCTCAGGTGCTGCTGTCAGGGATTTTATACGAACGGCAAGAAACCGCTGGAGAGGTGTTGAAATAGTCCTTGTTCCTGCCCTTGTGCAAGGGGTTGAGGCCCCGGCTGATATAGTTCGTGCCCTCGGTGTGGCAGATGCCGCCGCTTCCTATAATGATGTGATCGTGGTATCAAGAGGCGGTGGTTCCATAGAAGACCTGTGGGCATTTAATGAAGAGGCTGTGGTAAGGGCAATTTATAGATGTTCTGTGCCGGTGGTATCCGGTGTTGGGCATGAGACAGATTTTACCCTTGCGGATTATGTTGCCGATTTCAGGGCGGCAACACCTACGGCAGCAGCAGTGGCTGTCACTCCGGATGCTTTGGAGCTTGGCCGGGTGTTGAGGACATTGCTCAGGCGGGCAGAACACTCATTAAAGTTACTGTTATCCCTGTCTGCCATCACGTTGCAGGAACTAAGGCACAGGTTACGTGATCCAGGCAAGCTGCTTGTTGAGCAGCGTCAGCGGCTTGATGATGCTGTTTACAAAATGGAACATGCGGTTTCTGCCATGGTCTCTGAGCACGAGGCGTATGTTACCCGGTTATTTCACCGGCTGCGCATTGCATCTCCTGAAAGGGCTGTTGAGAGAAGAAAAAGCCGGTTGCATGAGATGCAGATGCGACTGGTTTCAGGCATGAAGCAGATAGTTTCTGACCATAAGGCAGACCTTGGGGAAATATCAGCCAGGCTCCAGGCCATAAGCCCCCTGGCAGTCCTGTCACGTGGGTACAGTCTTGTTGTAATACCAGAGAATCAGCAGATATTAAGAGATGCCAGGGAGGTTCAGCCTGGCGATACAGTTGTTATAAAGCCACATTCCGGGAAGGTGGAGTGTGAGGTAAAGGCTGTGATGGATGATGAATCTTGATTAGGTTGCACTGTGAGAAGGTTTATCCATGAAGACAATATTTCCTTATATTTTATGTTTCATGCTCTTTTTTGCACTGTCTGGATTTTTCACGAAAGTGCAGGCAAAAGGCCATGATGCTGCCGGGCACGGGCTGACTGTCTCTCTTGAGCCAGCGTCCATTCCCCCTGGTGGTGTCAGTGTTGTGTCCATTTCAGTTCCGCCTGGTGCTGAAGTTCAGGGCATACGGTATCTTAAAAAAGATTTTCCTGTGTTCAAAACTCAAGATGCAAAGTGGCTTTCCTTTGTAGGTGCCGGACTTAAGGCAGCGCCAGGGAGACACAGCCTGACAGTGAAGTGGATGTCCGGAAAAGAGCGGGATGTGTACTCAACCATGCTGCCTGTGAAAAAAAAGCGGTACCCGGAGGAGCACCTCAAGGTTTCAAGAAAGATGGTTGATTTTCCGCCTGATATTTTGAAGCGTGTGCTTGATGATCAGAAGGCCATCCGCAGTGCCTGCAGCAAGGTGACCAATCAGCGCTACTGGAAGGGGCCTTTTATCTGGCCCGTGAACTCAAAGGTGTTAAGCCCCTTTGGCTTGAGGCGCTTTTTTAACGGACAGCCCCGAAGCCCCCATTCCGGAGTGGATTTGAGGGCAGCAGAGGGTACACCAATCATGGCGCCGAACAATGGCCGGGTGGTGCTGGCCCTGGAGAGTTATCTTGCAGGAAATACCCTTGTGATTGATCACGGCGGAGGACTTTTCACCCTTTATGCCCATCTTTCAAAATTCATGGTGAAAAAGGGTGAAATGGTGGAAAAGGGCAAGGTAATCGGGCTTGCAGGCGCGACGGGAAGGGTTACTGGCCCTCATCTTCACTGGGGGGTGAGCCTGCTTGGCACAAGGGTTGATCCTCAGGCGTTCATGGAAGTGGCAACCATGTTGTCCAAGTAAAGAGAGTTTTACCTGAATTGAGCGTTTCAAAAAAGTTTGAAGAAATGATTTTATACGATATCAAAAGGAGTTACACCTATAATACTCTTCAACTTTTGAAACCCTTCGGGATTGGTGGATTCACTGCATCTCCTTTGTCAGAGGAATTCCCATATAGCCGACTATTATGGAAATTCCTCTTTCGCGGATCTGCAGCAAATCCGACAATCGCTCAATCCAGGTTTTAAAAAATCAGGACGCTCTGTTCAGGTTCCCACTTGTCAAACAGTTTTTGCTGTGTTAATGATTCTCAGACTTCAGGGCGGCGTAGCCAAGTGGCTAAGGCGACGGTCTGCAAAACCGTTATTCCCCGGTTCGAGTCCGGGCGCCGCCTCCATCTTTTTCATATTCAGAATTTCCTGCCAGACTTCCAAGTATCAACTCAATTACTTGACAATAGCATCCCTAAGCATAGGTTAATAATTCCGGCATCATAATGTGTCTGTTTAAGGCATCACATGCTTTTTTGTGTTGACTGTAATGGGGTATTGTTCATACTTTAGGTTATATTCACTGTAAAAAATACAGGGTCAGGAAATCAGACTGTTCTGCAGGAAGCAGGCAGCTCAGGGAAAAACATAGGACAGGTATTTAGTTTAGATATGCGAATTATCGTCATAGGCGCTGGAGAGGTGGGACGTCATCTTTGCCAGCAGCTGTCAAATGAAGATCACGATGTTGTGCTGATTGACAGGGATCAGGACAAGCTAAGGCGGGTTGAGAGGGATCTGAATATCCTTACCATTACAGGTAACGGGGGCTCCAGCAGTGTCCTCAGAGAGGCAGGGGTGTCAAAGGCAGACCTGTTTATTGCTGTCACTGATATAGATGAGGTAAATCTCATTGCCTGCATCATGGCAAAGCAGTTTGGCGCACGGGGCCTTATTGCACGGGTTCGCAGTGAAGATTACCTGCATCCTGACTCTCCATTTAATGGTGATGATCTGGGTATTGACCTGCTGATCAATCCTGACAAGGTAATGGCTGAGGAGATTCTGAGGATAAGTTCCTTTTCCCAGTCATTCGAGATTGTGGAATTTGCAAATGGCGAGGTCATGCTCATTGGCTATCACGTTGAGAGGGACAATCCCGTATGCGGCAAGACCCTGCTGGATCTGAAATCCCAGAGCGAAAAAGGTGACTTTGTTGTTGTAGCCATTGTCAGGGATGGAGAGACAATCATTCCCCGCGGGGAGGATACCATCAGGTTTGATGACCGCATCTACGTGGTTGCCAAGAAGAAAGATGTTGCATCAGCAGAGCTTGCCCTTGGCATGAAGAGAATACCTCTTGAAAAGGTATTTGTAGTTGGAGGCGGGCGAGTAGGGCTTAATGTGGCAAGAAAGCTCGAAGAACAGCACATTGATGTTTATATAATAGAAAAGAACAGTGATCAGTGTGAATATCTGGCAGAAGAGCTTAAAAACGCCATTGTTCTGAATGTTGACGGGCTTGAGGCCAGAGAGCTTGTCCAGGAGGGGATTGATTCGGCTGACCTTTTTATTGCTGTTACAAACGGTGATACCACCAATATACTTGCCAGTCTTCTTGCAAAACATCATGGGGCAAAAAAATGCATTACCCGCATTTCGCACCCTGATTTCATTCCCTTGCTGGGCAACCTTGGCATAGATGTCGCACTTAGTGCCCGGCTTGTTGCAGCAAACATGATTTTGCGGTTTGTCAGAAGGGGGGTGATTCTTTCAGTTGCAAGCCTGCTTGGAAGTGATGCAGAGGTTGTTGAGTTTGTTGTTTCGGACAGGTGGAAGTATATAGATACAGCTCTGAAAGATATAAAATTCCCGCGACAGGCAAACATAGGCGCTGTTATCCGTGAGGGTGAGGTTATAATTCCTTCAGGTGACACAGTGCTTGTGAATGGGGACAGGCTTATAATTTTTACCATGAAGAGTGCTGTGAGCAAGGTGGAAAAGTTGCTTACCGCCTGAACTTTCATGACATAGGCTTTGTCACCCCCCTGACATGAAAGTTAGCTCAAAGCTCAAAGTCGGAAGCTGAATGCAAACATGACTTCTTTTGCTTTGAGCCTTGAGCTTTCAGCTTTGAGCTTTTTTTACGGAAAAATATGAAAACAGGTACCATAGGGGCCATACTTGGCTGGCTCCTGATATTTCTTGCTGTTGCCATGCTTACTCCCCTTGGCTTCAGCATTTATTATAATGACGGCAACTGGCATGTATTTCTGATATCTGCCTTGATAGGGTTTGTCCTGGGGGGCTTTCTGGCCTGGGCGTGTGTGCCTGAAGAAGATATAGGCCACAGGGAAGGTTTTGCCATTGTTGGCCTTGCATGGATTGCGGCAGCAGGCCTTGGGGCACTTCCATATTATCTGTCAGGCCTGGTCCCTCACTATATTGACGCCTATTTTGAGGCAATGTCAGGCTTTACTACCACAGGCTCCACCATACTTGAAAAGGTGGAGGTCCTGGGGCCGGGTTTGCTATTCTGGCGTGCTCTGACCCACTGGCTTGGCGGAATGGGAATTATTGTGCTTTCCATTGCCATCATGCCCATTCTGGGTATTGGCGGCATGCAGCTTTTCCAGGCAGAGATGCCAGGGCCTACCAAGGACAGGCTCGCCCCCCGCATACAGGATACAGCCCGTATTCTGTGGGGAGTTTATGTGATGTTTACCGTTGTGGAAACGGTGCTTCTCATGTTGGCGGGCATGGATTTCTTCCAGGCAATATGCCACTCCTTCGCAACCCTTGCCACGGGTGGATTTTCAACAATTACCGCCAGCGTTGGCGGGTTCAGGAGTCCTCTGATCGAGTTTATCATAATTGTCTTTATGATACTTGCCGGCATGAACTTTTCTCTTCACTACCGGTTGCTGGTGAAGGGAGATTTCAGGACAGTGTTCAAAAATGAGGAGCTTCGTGTCTATCTTGGCATAGGATTCGGTGCCACCCTGCTGATAACTGCTGTTAATATTTTCTCGAACCATTATATGTCATGGCTTAAAAGCCTCCAGGACAGTGCCTTTCAGGTCTGGTCAATACTTACCACAACCGGTTTTGGCACTGCGGATTTTGACCAGTGGGGACCGCTTGCCCGTGTTACCCTGGTAATACTCATGTTTTTCGGGGGCATGGCAGGTTCAACCGGTGGAGGCATAAAGCATGTGCGACTGATAATATTCTGGAAGTTTACAAGGGTTCAGCTAAGGCACCTGATCCATCCAAAGTCCGTGGAGGCCATTAAACTTGACGGACACAAGGTGCCCACAGAGGTGGTGCAGGGAATACTTGGCTTTCTGTCACTGTATTTTGCCGTTTTTGTCGTGGCAACAATGCTGGTGACCGGTCATGGAGTTGACCTGGTTACAGGTTCCACTGCCGTTGTTGCAACGCTTAATAATATCGGTCCAGGCCTTGCTGGTGTTGGGGCAACACAGAACTTTGCCCATATCCCTGATATGGCAAAATTTGTGCTGATTGTCTGTATGGTGGCAGGCCGGCTGGAACTGTATACACTTGCAGTTCTTCTCGTGCCCCAGTACTGGAAGGGGACACGAAAGCCTCTGTGGAGATGGCAGAAGAGGGCAGAGGGGAGTGTGCGTGATGCCTGAAAATAATGATTCCCCAAAAGCAAAAAGGGTGTACATACCTTTATTTGTAACAGTTGTTGCCTTTGCAATGCTTGTGGTTGGTATCTGGAGCGGTGAGCCTGGGGACGTGTGGCAAAAGGCTGTCTCCATCTGTTTGAGCTGCATAGGAATCGGATAGATGGAACGCCTCAGGCTGATCTCCCAGCATATTTTTGCCCTTCTTGCAAATGCCTACTGGAATTTTCCAACCAAAGGGCCTATATACCAGGGTTTGGGGAAATATGTCTGCCTGCCGGGCCTGAACTGCTATTCCTGCCCTGCAGCCGTAACTGCATGTCCACTAGGTGCACTTCAGAATTTTCTTGCCACAATCAGGTTCAATATGGCAGCAGGAAGTGCTAGGCCAGGATTTTATGTTATTGGCATTCTCTCCCTGGTGGGTTCTTTTATTGGGAGAATGCCTTGCGGCTGGCTGTGTCCCTTTGGCCTCATCCAGGATTGGCTGTTCAAGCTTCCCGGGCCCAAGTTCCGGATATGGCGCTGGCTCAGGTACATGCCCTATTTTTTCCTGCTGTTTTTTGTGATTCTGCTGCCGCTTTTCGCACTGGACCAGGCAGGCTTCGGCATGACGTGGTTTTGCAAGTTCGTTTGCCCTGCCGGGACCCTTGAAGGCGGAATTCCGTTGCTGCTGATGGAAAAGGGTTTAAGGCGTGCCGCAGGCTGGCTTTTTGTTCACAAGCTGGTTGTGCTGGTTCTTCTGTTGATATGGAGTGTCCTTGCATCCAGGCCGTTTTGCAGGACAATTTGTCCCCTGGGGGCAATATTCGGGCTTTTTAACAGGGTAAGCTGGCTTCAGCTTAAATTTGACACGGGCAGATGTCTTAAGTGCAGGGCATGTAACACCATTTGTCCTACCGATGTTTCATTTTTCGATGGAACGGATGATATTAATTCACCTGCCTGCATACGGTGCATGCGTTGTGTGTCTGCGTGTCCAGGTGCTTCGGTAAGGATTGAATTTGCGCCGTATTTAAAAAGTTCAGGAGAGGAGTGTCAGAGTGACGGCTGTAAAAAAGATAATACTTGCCACGCGCAACAAGGGTAAGATCAGGGAAATGCAGGCACTTATGCAGGATTTTGGTATCCAGGTCCTCTCTGTGTCTGATGTGCCTGATGTACCCGATGTTGTGGAGGATGGGGAAACATTTCTGGATAATGCCTTTAAAAAGGCACGTGAAATAGCTGAGGCAACTGGTATTATGGCCCTTGCCGATGATTCCGGTCTGGTGGTTGATGCACTTGACGGTGCCCCCGGAGTGTATTCTGCAAGGTATTCCGGAGAGAATGCCACGGATGAAAAAAATAATGAAAAACTCCTGGAAGAGCTGCGGGCAGTGCCGGAAGAGCAGCGTACTGCACGTTTCGAGTGTGTGATGGTATTGTATCACCCTTCCGGAGAGTGGATAAGCGCTGAGGGGAGCTGTGAGGGCAGGATTGCCCTTGAGCCGTCCGGGGATCAGGGCTTTGGTTATGACCCGGTCTTTTTTGTCCCGTCACTTAACCGGACCATGGCACAACTCAGTCGTGATGAAAAGAATGCCATAAGTCACAGGGGCAATGCCCTTAGAAGGTTAAGAGATACGCTTTCTGGATTTCTGGACAGGCTGGAGGCAAAGAGCGATGAAACTTGAAGTCTTTGAAAGGGAAGAGTGCCTGCGTCAGGCAGTGGAGATTACCAGGGCATACGCCCAGTCAGGAGAGAATAAACACGGACCCGTGACAGATTTTCTGGAATCAATATACAAAAAGCTCCTTGAACTCAGGGAGGATATCAATAAAAAAAATAAATCGGAGGATAATATTTAATGACAGATAGAAAAAATATAACCCTTTACAGCGGAGGCCTTAAGGGCGCAGAGGCAGAGTTTGGAAAATGTGCTGAAAAATGGGGTCTGCAGGAGGTGAACTTTTCATTCAAGGGCCACAAGATGGATCGTTCAAAGGATGTCAGGGTCCTTACTGAAGAGGAACTGAAACAGGGTGACATAAGCATGGAGATAGTCTCCAAGCGCATGGGAAGGACATACGCCCAGGCTGAAAAGATTCGCAGGGTAATCCAGTCAATTTTTCACATGGTCAATAATGGCCAGCAGGTCTTTGCTGTTGGCTGGATACAGCCTGATAACACGGTCAAGGGTGGAACCGGTTGGGCAGTGGAGCTTGGAAAGCTCTTTAACAGGAAGATAAGTGTTTATGACCAGGATAAAAACAGGTGGTTCTCATGGAAAGAGAGCAGGTGGGTTGAAGACAATCCTGTAATTTCCGAGACCAGTTTTGTGGGCACAGGTACCCGCCACCTCAGTGATCAGGGCAAGGCTGCCATCAATGAGCTTTTTGAAAAGTCCTTCGGGCCTGCAAAGAACTGAATTTTCTGAGAAGCATGTTCCAGGAGATGGTCTGGCCATCTCCTGTCTTTTTTACGTTCCCCACCTGACTGATGCTTAAAGGCCATGGCGGCGAAATATTCTCAATTGCCAGGAAGAAGGGTATTGAACCCTCATCGCTGCTTGACTTCAGCACTAATGTCAGTCCTCTTCCACTGCCCAATGGCCTTAAGGAGCTGATCACATCCAATATAGACCAGATTCAGGCACTGCCTGAGGTTGACAGCGCAGGGTTGCGCCTGGCGCTTTCCAGCCGTTTTGGTCTCAATCCTGAAAATTTTCTTGTCTCAAGCGGCACAACCCACTGGATTTATGCCCTGCCCAGGGCACTGTGCCCTTCCAGGGTTATCGTACCTGTTCCAACATATTCAGATTATGTTGATGCTGCCACCACAGCAGGCGTACAGGTCTTGAAAATCAGGGCATGGTATGATGGAAAACCTGTGGGCCTCAGGAATGTCCTGGAACTTGCGGTCTCGGCTTCACGCAGAGGGGACATGGTGTTCATCTGTAATCCCAATAATCCCACAGGCACCTATGCCTCCCCCCGGATCATTGCTGATGCAGTACGTTCCTGCCCTGAAATAACCTGGGTGATTGATGAATCCTATGCGCCTTTTATTGCAGAGGATGAAGAAAGCTCAACGCTTTTTGAAACTTTATCCGATAACTGTCTTGTCCTGCGCTCCTTTTCAAAAATATTTGGTATTCCTGGGTTGAGGCTTGGTTATCTGGCAGGCAACGCCAGTCTTCTTGAAAAATTTGATCCATGGATACAGCCCTGGCAGGTAAACAGGCTTGCACAGATAGCAGGGGAATGGCTTCTTCAGGATAACAAATATTCCAGTGAGGTGCGCAGGTTCTGGACATTGGAAAAGAGGCGGTTTCTGGAGAGAATCAGCGGTTGCCGCCTGATTAAGTATGTGCCTGGAGAGACACATTTCATGCTTTTCAAGCTGAAAACAGGATGGAGCTCTGAGAAGTTATGTTCCGTGCTGCTTGAGCGCAATATGGTCATCCGTGACTGTTCTAATTTCCAGGGTCTTGATGGAGGAGAGTACGTTCGGATAAGTCTTCGGGGGGCTTATGAAAACGCACGGCTCGCCTCTGCACTCCGTGAGGTGGAAAAAGTTCAGTAGTTGCCGATTTCAACCGAAAGTCTCATAATATGGTAGCTGTTCAGCGTATCGATGGTAATTGAGGTTAGTGAATGGCCTTGTTTTTCCGTTCCAGTAAATAATTTCTTGTTTTTCTAAGGCTTGCTCCACCAAAATCGCGAAACTCGCTCGTGCCTCGCTCAGACAGACGCGATTTTTATGGCTCCGCTTCGCCAAGAAAAACTACGAAATTCTTCATAGTCACTCCAAAACAAGACCATTCACTACGCTGAATAGATACATAATATGGTAATGGTTCACTGTATCAAGGGTAATTAAGGTCCGTAAATGGTAT
>WGBG01000141.1 GCA_015494395.1 Deltaproteobacteria bacterium | reverse complement strand
GAACTTGGCCTGGTGTCTGTTCGGGACATTTGGCTCAAGGTACAAGGATACGCAAAAACTGAACCTGCTCCGTCGTAGTGAACCGCTCAGTGCGGACCCGCACGCTGGGTGGTGTGGGGAGGGCGGGGGAGAACCCCGCCTTTACCCGATTGCCGTCGCTGAAGGGATGGTCCTTGATGATGAAGTAGAAGAGATGGGCCGCTTTCAGGGCCACACCCGGATAGAGATCATGGCCGCCGAAACCCTGGCCGACCGCCCCCAGGATGGCTGCCAGCCCCTCACCCCGCTCCTGGCCGAACAGGTCGCTGGCTTCGCCCTTGCGCATCAGCTCGGCCTTGAGCCCGGCAATAGCGGCCCGTACCTCATCTATTTCCAAGAGTTCACACTCAGTCGTTTTTTCGGCTGGAAGCGGCAACCGGTCTTCGTCATATTGGAATAACAGGTTCCATGTCGCAGCGTAGCCTGAGACAATTTCCAATACCGCACGCCCCTCGTCGCTAACCAGGTCATGGGTCTCAAGGGTGGCGGTTAACAGGGAGACAACCTCCCGCAACTCATCGGCACCCTTTTCCGCCAGACGCCTGCGGTTGAGGGGGTAGCCCCTGACCAGATGCTCCTTGAGGACCGAGGTGGCCCAGATGCGAAACCTGGTGCCGCGTTTGGAATTGACCCGGTAACCTACAGAAATGATGGCGTCGATGTTGTACCATTCTATTTGTCTTGTTACACGCCTCCCGCCTTCTTTTTGAACTGTTGCATTTTTTGCAACAGTTGCATCTCGTTTCAATTCACCGCTTTTATAAATATTCCGCAGATGTCTGGAGATGACGGATTTATCTCTCCCAAACAACTCTGCCATCTGGTTCAGAGTAAGCCAGACGGTTTCATCCTTAAGGCGCACATCAATCACTGAATGGCCGTCTTCAGCCTGGTAGAGAACGATCTCGCCCATGCTTGGTTGGGTGGTATTGGTTTTCACGGTCATATCTTGCCTGTATGCAGTTATCAAAGCGCGCGTTTTAGAACTTTTCGATCAGTTCTATTCCATATGAGACATTGTCCCTGTCAACGGTCATCGTGTAATCGACAAATTTACCCCTGTCCGTGAAGCTGTGGTGGTCGAACATATTACTCAGCGCATTCCAGAAGAGTTCAAAATTGATCGTAAACTCCGATTTCCAGTAAAGATGCTTTCTGATCATGCTCCTCCTTGTTGACAATAACAAGCAGGCAGTCTAACTATGATGCCATGCTGAGACCCTGTTGATAAATAATGTGTTCACATGTCACCTAAATCCTGCACTTTAAAAATGAAGAAAAAGTATTTATCCAGTATAAATAAACAATTATAGCTTTATGGCTCAGGTTATTCTGGTCACCTTGTGAGTTAGTTGATTTTTTCTTCATTTTCTTGCCCTTCGGGATTGGCAATTTCACCGAATCTGCTGCGTTATCAAGGGCTTGAAGTATGCTAATACGTCTGCGCCCTTGATGCCTTACATCTCCGGCAAACTTGCCAATTGCAGGATTAAGGTGTCAAGGCTCTGTTTCTGACATTCAATCTCTTATCATCCTGTCTCTTTCTTATAACCCGGCCTTCCGAGGAGTGAAAAGTAAAAACTGAAGAATGCCGGTTCGAGTGTCTGCCGTCATGGCTGTTGCTTTTCAGATGACCTGGCAGGAAAGGTAAATACGTGAGGTAAATCCCCACAATGGCCCAAGTAATCAAAGCCACCCTGGAACAGTTTGACCAGATTTATCCGCTGCTTGAACATTTTGAGATAGCCGGTATGGACAGGGATGCCTGGCGCATGCTCCTTGGGCAGAGGTGGTCTGAAAGGTATGACCATTTCGGTTATGCACTGGTGGATTCAGGGCGGCATGTTGGCTTTCTCGGCACGTTTTTTCGTGATGTTGAGTTGAATAACAGCCGTCACACAATCTGTAACCTGTTTTGCTGGTACGTGATGGAGGAGTACAGGCAGCAGAGCCTTCTGCTGATGCTTGCCGTGCTGCGTGAGCCGGGTCTTACCATTACCAGCCTTACCCCCTCTGAAGAGGCAAGCCTTGTGCTTAAACAGTTTCGTTTCTCCGTGCTTGAGGACGGTGTGTTTATCATGCCGGTCATGCCTGTTCCGTCCCTTTCCCGTGGTTACCGCATTGTAGACGGCAAAAAAGAAATGGTTGAGGTGCTTGATGATGAGGAGCGCCTACTGCTTGAAAGGCTTGGTGATGCGTGGTGCAGCCACGTTGTGGTGCAGGATGTGAGAAATCCTGAGGAATACTGTTTTGTGGTGTTTAACAGGGTGAGAAAGAGGGGCGTGCCATTTACGCAGGTTTATCATGTGAGCAACCTGGAGATATTCAGAACAAACCTTGTG
>WGBG01000140.1 GCA_015494395.1 Deltaproteobacteria bacterium | reverse complement strand
TATCGATTATAGCTTTCCAGTTTTGAAACCCTTCGGGATTGCCGTATTTACTGCATCTCCTTTGTCAGAGGAATTCCCATATAGCCGACTATTATGGGAATTCCTCTTTCGCGGATCTACAGCAAATCCGACAATCGCTCAATCTAGGTTTTAATATACGTAGGACCTAATTTTTCAGATTAGGTGGTTGCAGTTTTCTTGGTTGTAACAAATCAACACTTAATTTCAGGAGGGAAACTTATGAAAGGTTTTTCAAGGTATGCCACTCTGCTTATGGCAGCACTTTTCAGTGTTTGCTTTGCAGGTATGGCAATGGCAGGTAACAAGTGTATTGAGTGTCACAAAAAGGTCAGTCCTGGTCAGGTCAAGGACTGGAGTGTGAGTAAACACGCTGAAAATGATATTACATGTGATGTATGTCACGGTGACGCTCATTCCAGTGCCAAGGATGTTAACAAGGTTGTTCTGCCCGATGAGCACAAGTGTGCAGAGTGCCACGAGGAGCAGTTCAATCAGTTCAAGAAGGGTAAACACCAGTTTGGCTGGACTTCAATGAATGCCCTGCCGATTACCCACGTAGAGCCTGATGAGCTTATGGAAGGTGGGCGTGGCTGCGGTGGCTGCCACAACATGGGTATCAAGACAGAGGAGCAGAAAAAGGCTCAGCATGATGCTGGTTACCGTTACCAGAACAACTCCTGTGACGAATGTCATACCAGGCATAGCTTTTCAAAGAAAGAGGCCCTTGATCCCCGTGCCTGTCGGCAGTGTCACATGGGTTATGACCATCCGCAGTGGGAGATGTGGAGCAGCTCAAAACATGGTACCCGCTACTTTGCAAAGATGGCAGGTGAGCTTCCCCCGGATGCACCGGCTCCCAAGTGCCAGGACTGCCATATGCCAGGTGGTGACCATAACAATCACACTGCATGGGGATTCCTTGGTGTCAGACTGCCGCTCCCCGAAGATAAACAGGCTGCTGCAGACAGGGTAACCATCCTTAAGGCCCTTGGTGTGCTTAACCCTGAAACAGGAAAGCCAACTGCGCGTCTTGAGGCTGTAAAGGCTGTTGATCTTGCAAGGCTTACCCAGGAGGCTTGGCAGAAAGAGCGTGACAAGATGCTGGATACCTGCAGCAAGTGTCACTCCAGGAACTATGCAAAGACCCAGCTTGAGATGGGTGATTCAATGCTCAGAAAGACAGACAGGATTCTAGCAGAAGGAATCAATATTGTTGCTGGCCTGTACAAGGATGGCATCCTCAAGAAACGTGCCGATCAGCCCTTTGCTTATCCTGATTTCCTCTACTTTATGAGGACAGATTATAACAGTGCTGCAGGTTCTGAAAGCTACAAGGAACTGCCCGCTGGTACTGCGTATATTGAGCAGGTACTCTTCCAGATGTACATGAAGCATCGTATGCGTGCATACCAGGGCTTCTTCCATGTAAATCCGGACTATGCCTACTGGTATGGATGGGCCATGATGACCAAGGACCTTGGTCATATCAAGGAGCTTGCTGCCGAGATGAGAGCTTCGCATGGCAAATAGACAGAACGACTTGTTAAATTAGCAAGTTGAAATATTAAAGGCGGTCTTTTGGCCGCCTTTTTATTTGGTCATGACAAAATCAATCAGCCATAGTCCCCATTTGAAGGTATAAAATCAAAATTTTTAGTATCTATTCAGCGTGATAATTGGTCTTGTTTTGGAGTGACTTTGAAGAATTTCGTAGTTTTTCTTGGGGAAGCGCAGCCAGAAAATCGCGTCTGTCTGAGCGAGGCACCAGCGAGTTTCGCGATTTAGGCGTAGCGAGCCTTAGAAAAACAAGAAATTGTTCTCCGGAACGGAAAAACAAGACCAATTATCAACCTTATAATATCAATATGCTGAACAGTTACACCTAAATTGAGCGTTTCAAAATCTGGGAAATTGTTTTTTCAACGAAATTAAAAGGAGTTATGTCGATCATAGCTTTCCAGTTTTGAAACCCTTCGGGGTTGCCGTATTAACCGCATCTCCTTTGTCAGAGGAATTTCCATATAGCTGACTATTATGAAAATTCATCTTTCGCGGATCTGCAGCAAATCCGACAATCGCTCAATCTAGGTTACAATTTTTATCCCCTTATATAAGGAATAATTTGTTTTTCGAGATCTGCTAAATCCCGAACTGTTCCCGGATTATTCGAAGTGTCCCTGGTTCTGCATTGGGAAAGCCCTCTTTTATTTCCCTGCTGCTTACCCACCGAACCTCCGTTGCATCATCACCAGCGGCAGGTTCACCGCCAAGATACTCAGCCTCCATGTAAATAATTACATAGTGAAATTCCAGTTTACCCTCCGTGTCCCTGTATATCGCATCAATGGCAGTAAATGCTCTTAGTGCTTTTACCTTTAACCTGCTTTCCTCCATTACTTCACGTTCCGCTGCTTCTTTCAGTGTTTCTCCAAGCTCAATACTGCCGCCTGGTACAGTCCACGTGCCCTTCCGGGGCTCCTTTCCCCTTTTAATCATAAGGAATTCGTCATCTCTTTTAACCACCACGGCAACTGCCGGAATAGGGGAATCCGGGTAAACTGTTCTGTCTCTTGTTTTTGCAATACCGTCTGACATGCTGTAACCTGTTCAAGTTTTATGAAATGGCCTTTGGCGTAAATTAGAAGAATTTCCAAAATCCAGGCAGAGTCTAATCCCAATGAATAAAAAAGACAAAATCAAACTGGCACTTGTGTGCGGCGGAAGGTCTGCAGAGCGTGAAGTTTCCCTTTCAGGGGCAGAGGGTGTGAAGGAGGCCCTGGACAGGGATAAGTATGATGTAACAGTCTATGATCCAAAAAGTGATATCCTCAGGATAGTGGCTGATGCAAACAAAATTGACGTTGCCTTTATTCTTCTGCACGGAAAATACGGTGAGGACGGAACTATCCAGGGCCTCTTTGACATGCTGGATATTCCGTACCAGGGAAGTGGAGTCCTGGGAAGCGCCCTTGCCATGGACAAGCATCTTTCAAAGGTGGTGTACAGGGCCTCTGGCATCCCGACCCCGGACTGGATAACCCTTGAGAGCAGTAAAGACATAAACCCAGAAGAGATAGTCAGAAAGCTTGGGCTGCCGCTCATGATAAAACCATGTACCCAGGGCTCAAGTGTTGGTATGGCGCGGGTAGATGATGCATCAGCCCTTGGAGATGCCCTGAGGGAGGCATTTAAGTGGGACAGCCGCGTAATGGCAGAGGCATTCACCAAGGGTCGTGAGATTACTGCCGGGGTTATAGGAAACAGAGAGCTCCATGCCCTTCCTCTGGTGGAGATAATTCCAGGGGAAAAATATGATTTTTTTGATATGGAGGCAAAGTACAAGCCAGGTGCAACGCGGGAGGTGTGTCCTGCAGAAATTGATGAGGAGGTTGCTGTAAGGGCAAGGAACATAGGGATTATGGCACACAGGGCACTTTCACTTCGCGGCTACAGCAGGACCGATATGATTCTGACTGAAGATGGGGCTATCAAGGTGCTTGAGACCAACACAATACCTGGCATGACCCCAACAAGCCTTTTTCCCCAGGCCGCCGCCGCAGCAGGAATGGACTTCAGTTCACTTCTGGACAGGCTTATTGAGCTTGCCCTGGAAACAGACAATACTGATGCTTGAAAAAGTGGCAGACACTCATTAAAACTGTTACTTTCTGTGGAATATTAATAATAATGGCCAGGAGATTAAGAGGTTAATGGCAGATAAACAGGCAACGGGTAATTCCGCAAATGCCAAGCCCTGGGGAGGGCGTTTCCAGGAGGCAACCGAGAAGCTGGTGGAAAAATTTTCAGCCTCGGAACACTTTGACCGCAGGCTGTGGGATCACGATATTCAGGCAAGCAAGGCCCATGCTGCCATGCTGGCAAGGCAGGGTATTATTTCATCAGAGGATGCCCGGGCCATAAGCAACGGCCTTGATGAGATCAGGGGCGAGATAGAGGCAGGCAAATTCCAGTGGCGGCCTGAGCTTGAAGATGTGCACATGAATATTGAACGTGCACTTTCTGAAAAAATAGGTGATGCAGGAAAAAGATTGCATACGGCAAGGAGCCGGAATGACCAGGTGGCAACCGATGCCAGGCTTTACGTGCGGGAGAGGATAGATTGCCTGAATGCAAAGCTTCATGCCCTGCAGGAGGCATTTCTCCATCAGGCCCGAAGCCATGCAAACCTCATAATTCCCGGCTTTACTCACCTTCAGCATGCACAGCCTGTTTTGTGGGCCCATCACTGGCTTGCATACTTCCAGATGTTCAAGCGGGACAGGGAGAGGCTTGCCGACTGCAGAAAGAGAGTAAATATCTGCCCGCTTGGAAGTGCTGCTCTTGCCGGAACAGGCTTTCTCATTGACCGAAATTGGGTGGCAGAGGCGCTGGGCTTTGACGGCATCTCCGAGAACAGCCTGGATGCCGTAGGGGACAGGGATTTTATAATTGAATTTGTATCATCGCTTTCCCTTGTAATGATGCACCTCAGCAGGCTTTCAGAAGAGCTTGTGCTATGGTCCTCGTCAGAATTTGGCTTCGTGGAGCTTCCCGATGGCTACTGTACAGGTTCCAGCATAATGCCCCAGAAAAAGAACCCTGATGTTCCGGAGCTTGTGCGTGGTAAAACCGGAAGGGTTTATGGCCATCTTATGAGTCTGTTGACACTGATGAAAGGGCTTCCCCTTGCGTATAACAGGGACCTCCAGGAGGATAAGGAGGCGCTTTTTGATGCCGTTGATACTGCTGAGATGTCAGTTGAGGTTATGGCAGGTCTGGTAGCCAGAATCTCTCCGCATCCAGAGCGTTTAGGCCAAGTCGTGAACACAGGTTTCCTTACTGCCACTGATCTGGCGGATTATCTTGTGGAAAAGGGGCTTCCATTTCGGGAGGCTCATGAGGTAGTTGGCCGGGCAGTGGCACAGTGCCTGGACAGGGGAGTTGAGCTTACAGATCTTTCCGTAGAGGAGCTCTGTTCACTTCATCCTCTGATTGCTGAAGACGTGATGAAGGTCATAACTCCTGAGGGTTCGGTTGAGGCAAGGAAATGTCCGGGTGGGACCGGCAGCCAGGCAGTCTCTGAGGCTGTCAGTCAGGCTGAAGCTTGGCTTGAGCAGAACAATCCACGTTCTGCTAATGCAGCTAATTAAACTTACTTGGTCTTTTTATGTTGATTCCATCAAGGCAGCAAAAAAAAATAAAGAAAAAAGTAGGACCGGTTTCTGCACTGTTTCCTGCTGTGCTTGCTGCGGTTTTTTTTGTGATAGCCTGTGCCGGATGCGGGAAAAAGCTCTTTCCTGTACCTCCGGGCAAACTGCGCCCTGAAGCTGTTGACGATCTGACTGCCAGGGTCACCCCTGAGGGAATAGAGCTGTCATGGTCGGTGCCTGTTAAAAACATGGATGGCAGCCCAATGGTGGAGCTTGATTCCTTTGAGCTTTTCAAGGAAGAGGTCCCTCTTGACCAGTACTGCCAGGGATGCCCGCCAAAATTTGATCAGTCCATCAAGATTCCCTTTGGTGCCAATCCTGCGGAAACAAGAAAGATGCTCTATGAGGACAGGACTGTGAGGCCGGGGATGCATTACAGGTATGCTGTCATGGCAGTAAAGGGCATTTTAAGTAAAAGTGACTTGTCAAACAGTGTAAGCGTGGTCTGGCATGCACCACCGGAGAAGCCTTTAGACCTTGCTGCCCAGGCAGTCAGAAAGGGTATCAGGCTTTCATGGGCGCCTCCTGAAAAATGGACAGACGGAACACCTGTGGACATGCCTCTTTCATACAGGTTGCTTCGCAGGGAGGAGAAGTCAGACAAGTGGAAGTATATTTCTGATATAAAACATACAGAATTTGTGGATGAAAATGCCAGGACAGACAGGATTTACAGTTACCGGGTTGCAGCTTTCATAAACTTCCACGGAACTGTAATTACAGGAGAGTATGCAGAGGTATCCAATGTTGTTCCCAGGGACTTTATCCCGCCTGCACCGCCTAAGGGACTGGTTGCCGTACAGAGTGACAAGGGAATCGAGCTTCTCTGGCAGCAGAACAGTGAGATGGATGTGGCAGGTTACAAGGTGTACAGGCGTGAGCCTGACGGACTCATTACCCTGCTTACTCACAAATACGTCAAGTCACCACGATTCGTGGACAGGGACAGGCTTGCTCCAGGCAGATACTCTTACTGGGTAACTGCGGTTGATAATGCAGATCCACCTAATGAAAGTGGTATGTCATCCATTGTGACTATCAAAATTTATTAAGCTCCTGGAGTTCCAAAACTGTAGTTTGAGAACAAACAGATAGACTGACATCAATACAGGTAAGATTAATGCACTACTTTGAGTATAAAGACAATGAACTATGGTGCGAGGACGTGCCGGTAAAGGCCATTGCCAGAGAGGTTGGCACCCCTTTTTACCTTTACAGCGCCCGGACATTTACAAGACATTTCAATGCCTACAGGGATGCTTTCAAGAACCGGCCTCACTTGGTGGCCTATGCCGTAAAATCAAACAGCAACCTTGCCGTTCTGAACCTGCTTGCCGGTCTCGGTGCAGGGGCTGATATAGTATCAGGCGGCGAGCTGTTCAGGGCCCTTGAGGCAGGTATCCCTGCAGACCGCATCGTCTATTCAGGTGTTGGCAAGACCAGGGATGAGATAACCGCTGCCCTTGAGGCAGGCATACTGCTCTTTAATGTGGAATCACCTGGCGAGCTTGAGGTGATTTCTGAAATTGCCAGGAAGATGGATAAGAGGGCCCGCATATCGTTCAGGGTCAATCCTGATGTAGATCCCAAGACCCATCCCTATATCTCAACAGGGCTTAGCAAGAACAAGTTCGGCATTTCAATGGACCAGGCATTTGATGCCTATTTGAGGGCTGCCAAGGACAGCGCCCTTGAGGTGGTTGGGATTGACTGTCACATTGGTTCGCAGCTCACGGATATCTCTCCATTCAAAGATGCCTTTGACAGGATAAAGCTCCTGGTCAACCGTCTTGAATCAGAGGGCATAAGGCTTTCACATATTGATATCGGAGGTGGGCTTGGCATCAGATATAACGACGAGGACCCGCCGCTGCCTGATGATTACGCAAGACCCATACTTGAAGCAATGGAGGACATGCCCCACACCTTGATAGTGGAACCGGGACGCTCAATTTCCGGTAACGCAGGCATACTGGTAACCAGTGTACTTTATACCAAAACAACTGATGCCAAGGAATTTTACGTGGTTGATGCAGCCATGAACGACCTTGCGCGTCCAAGTCTCTATCAGGCATATCATGATATTCAACCGGTTGAAAAAAATGCACGGGGCACTGCCACAGTGGATATTGTAGGCCCCATCTGTGAAACCGGTGATTTCCTGGCAAGGGACAGAGCTGTTCAGGAACTTCGTCAGGGAGAGCTGCTTGCTGTGATGAGTGCAGGGGCCTATGGCTTTACCATGTCATCAAACTACAACTCCCGCCCCAGGGCTGCCGAGGTGATGGTCAGGGATGACAGGTTCCAGGTGGTCAGGGAGAGAGAGACGTACCGGGATCTTATAAATGGGGAGCACATTTTAAGGTAGGAATTTTCTGAGATGTTAAACAATATTGAATTTGCAAAGATGCATGGAAGCGGCAATGACTTTGTGCTCATAGATAACCGGGATGCACTCATATCAAGAGAGGAAGCGCCGGAGGCTGCCCGCAGGTTATGTGCCCGCAGGGTAGGAATCGGGGCTGACGGGCTTATTCTCATAGAAAAATCAGACAGTGCTGATTTCAGATGGGGCTTCTATAATGCAGACGGCAGTGAGGCAGAGATGTGCGGTAACGGCGGAAGGTGTGCTGCACGGTTTGCTTTTATGAAGGGGATTGCCCCTGAGGAGATGCATTTTGAGACCCTGGCAGGCATAATCTCAGCCCATGTAAAGGGAACCAGGGTCAAACTTCAGTTATCCCCGCCCTTTGGCATGTTTCTTGACCGTGAGCTTCACGTAAACGGAAAGCCGGTTAAAATATCGTTTGTCAATACCGGTGTGCCCCACGTGGTAGTGGTGGTTGATGATGTTGAAGATGTGCCGGTGGTGGAGACAGGTCGTGCCTTGAGACAGCATGATTTTTTCGCACCGGATGGCACGAATGTAAATTTTACAAGCCGCATAGACAGAAACCGCATAGCGGTAAGGACGTATGAACGCGGTGTTGAAGACGAAACCCTTGCCTGCGGTACCGGTTCAGTTGCCTCTGCAATTGTGATGGCAGTCAAGGGATTGGCTGAAAGTCCAGTGGAGGTGCAGACTCGCGGTGGAGAGATACTTACAATTTATCATGACCTGCTTGAAAATGACGAAATAAAGGACGTGTTTCTTGAAGGGGAAACTGTCCATGTTTATGACGGGGTTACTGCAGGTCAGAATTAGCTTAATTAGATCCTAGATTGAGCGATTGTCGGATTTGCTGCAGATCCGCGAAAGAGGAATTCCCATAATAGTCGGCTATATGGGGATTCCTCTGACAAAGGAGATGCAGTAAATACGGCAATCCCGAAGGGTTTCAAAACTGGAAAGCTATAATCGAC
>WGBG01000139.1 GCA_015494395.1 Deltaproteobacteria bacterium | reverse complement strand
ATGTCTGCATGCTCACCATCAGGGAGCTGGAACGAAGAGCAGATGAAACAGCTCGGGAAATTTTGCGAAAGAGAAGCTTAGAAATAGATAAAACTGGTATAAAGGCTATCTCAAGGCAATATCTATTCAGGATTTTTTCAGAACTTGATGCTTTGGGAGTAGTCTTATTAAAAAAAGATGATCTTACTCCACTTTTTATAAATTCTGCTGCACGTATAATGTGTGCTGAAGCTGGAAAATTAAAGAACAGTGATCTTCTTAACTTCCTAAAAAAAAATTTACTTTCACTACCACCAGAAGATTTTCTAAAACCAAATTTCGTGAATATTGGAAGATGGAGCAGTTTTAAGACCCTGGAACTCACAGGGAGGGAATTTAATGAAAATGATAACGTGTTCATTTTGGTTCTTATAAGGGATATTACGTCTCAGCAGCGTCATTGCCATGAGTTGATGCAGAGGGCGAAGATGGATTCCATCTTGGTAATGGCCGGAGGCATTGCTCATAATTTAAACAATATACTTATGTCTATATCCGGGTTTACTCAATTACTTGAGTTCAAACTTAAATCCGGTGAAATTGATAGCTCGTACTGTGGAAGCCTGGTGGATAAAATAACACATTCGGTAGATAAGGCCGCGCTTCTGATCAGTAAGATGATTAAGTTTTCAGGACCTTCTACTAGGTGCACTGAGCAGGTACGAATTGATTCGGTTTTAAAGGATGTAATTTACCTTGTAAAAAGTTCTTTTTCAGATATTGATCTGGTCCTGCGTATTAAGCGCGCAAATCTGTGCGTGAGAGCCTTTGCATCCGAACTGGAAAATGTCTTTGCCAATATAATCCTAAACGCAGCTGCAGCCATGAACAATAAAGGCAAGATCAAGATTATGGTTGGGGCATTAAATATTGAAAAAAAATTAATAGAAAGTGGTTCACTGGGATACATATTCCCGGGATTTTCTCCTAAAAACGGGAAGCATGTCTTTGTAAGTATTGAGGATTGCGGGCATGGGATTTCTGAAGATGCTCTGTACAGTATATTCGAACCGTATTTCACCACTAAGGTTAATGAAGGATATACCGGACTTGGTCTTGCCGTGTGTTATACCACGATAAAATCCTTCGATGGTTTTATAGCTGTCGAGACAGAAGTGGAAAAAGGCTCTACTTTTACTGTTTATTTGCCAATGGCAGAACAGTGTAAGGTTCCCCAGGAAACTCATTCTGAATCAGACCACTTAGAGGATGTTCCTGGATTGAAATGCCTTGTTGTAGAGGATGACCAAGGGGTACGATACATCATATCTGATTTTGTTCAACAGCGGGGGGGAATCGTGAAGGTGGCTTCAAATGGTGTGGAAGCAATGGAAATGCTCAAAGGTGCTGAAAAATTTGACGTTATACTTCTGGATATAAATATGCCCATGATGGACGGCATTGAATTTCTGCAAGAAAAACAGAAAATGAGTGACTTAACGCCTGTGATTATTATCACGGGTAGGATTGATTCCGAAGTAGAGGAGCAGTGTTACTCGCTGGGAGCTTCTGCCAGCTTGAAGAAACCTTTTAGACTCTCCGAACTCTCCGATGCCCTGGCTGGTATAAATATGGGCAAAGATAAATACCGATATTGAAATTTCGTTTGCATTTTATGCTTATTCGCAAAAAATGATTTAGTTGACTGATTTTTTTAAAAATTAGAAAGTTATGAAACTTCAACATAGGTTAAAGATTAAAGAGGGCATATGGAAATAATATTCAGTAAAAAAGTACCATCTCCAATCGGGCCCTATTCCCAAGCTGTTAAGGCAGGAGGACTGCTTTTTGTTTCAGGCCAAATTGGAATACTTCCCGCTACAGGAGAACTCACAGGCCCTGGTTTTGCTGAACAGGCACGACAGGCCATGGAGAATATTCATGAAATTGTCAAGGCTGCAGGACTAGATCTGAAACATGCGGTAAAATTTGAAGTTTTCCTCAAAGACATGACTGATTTTACTGGTTTTAACCATATATACGAACAGTTTTTTGATGCAGGCTGCGCGCCTGCACGACAGGTGGTGGGAGTATCTTGTCTTCCTAAGGACGCCCTTGTTGAGATTTCATGTATATGTGAATTCCCTGATTGAGGTAAAAATGCCAAAATTGAAAATCTTATTTATTTGTCTATTTATTGTAGCCCACTATTCAACCTGTTCGCATGCTACCAGGCTTCAGGAGATCCTTGAGAATGGAGAACTCAGGCATCTAGGCGTTCCTTATGCCAATTTTGTTACCGGTCTGGGAGACGGATTCAGTGTTGAACTAATAAAGGGCTTCTGTAATGAACTGGGCGTAAAATATGTGTTTGTAAATAGTTCATGGAATACGGTTATCAGCGATCTTGTAGGTAAAACATTCCTGGTCCAGAATGGTAATGTCAAGAAGCTTGGCCATGTACCTGTAAGGGGAGATCTAATAGCCAATGGCCTTACCATACTACCTTGGCGTGAAAAGTTGCTTAGTTTTTCAGATCCCGTATTCCCAACCCAGGTTATGATTGTTTCCAGTATTGAATCAAGGCTTAAAACAATAAAAAATGGCCATGATATTTTACAAGATATAAAAAGTTCCGTCAGCCAGTTGAACGGAATCAGGCTCCTTGGGAAATATAATACGTGCCTAGATATAAAACTTTATGATGTTAAAGGTGTGGATGTTCATTTTGTTGACTTTCCAGGTAACCTGAACGATCTCATCCCTGCGGTTATCGCAGGCAAGGCAGATGCCACCCTACTTGATATGCCTGACATACTTATTGGATTAAGTAAATGGCCAGGAAAAATTAAGGTAATTGGACCTGTCTCTGATGAACAGTCAATGGCTGTGGCCTTTACAAAAGATGCCTGCATGCTGCGAGAGCGCTTTAATGCATATCTTAAAAGAATCAAGGCAGACGGTACATACTATGATCTTGTTATGAAATATTACCCCTTAATCATGCAGTTTAAACCTGATTTTTTTATAAATGTCCGGGCAAAATAATAATAGGCAGATAAATATTTATGCTGCTGTTCCAGGTATTGTATTAGGCCTATATGCCATAGGTCTTATTTTTGTACTTTATGTCGTTTACAGGACCAATGAAAAAGAAAATATAGAGCACTTTCACAGAAATACGGTGAAGCATGCCAATATAGCAGCCTATTTTATCAAAGAGCGGCAGCAGGAGATAAACCGGTTTGCCAAAGATCCATTTATTCTTGCCTACTTTCAGAACCGCGCACTAGGGGTAAAACTGGGTCTTATACAAAACCTCTTGGCCATCAGAAATCAGTGTGAATCACTTCTTAACACCAAGCAGTACATAGATGGGACCGCTATCTACTCAGATTTCATGCTTTTTGATGCTGATGGTGAGGTGGTGACTCATGTTAGTCGCATAAAAAAGGACGGCAAACTGGGAGTTATGCTGGGAGACATCATATCTTCTCAGCATTTTATAAAACCTATATTGCCGGGCAATTTGCCTGATGTGCTAGTAATATCATCACCGTGCAGGATACGGGGGCAGGTTGTGGGCTGGCTTGCTGCAACTGTACATTGGGATGATATATTTACCCTCTTGGTAAACGAGTGTCCATTACATGGAGATGTTGAATCTGGTCAAACGCTGAAAGGTACGCTGGTTATTTTTTATAATGGTTCTTTTCTTTATAGTTATGGTTACCAGCGATTTTCCCAAAAGATTCTTCGTAAAATATATCAAGATTTTTTGATGCCTGATTATCCTTCCGAAAGTAATCCCATTATGATTAATGGCGAGGCCTTTCTGTCCTCGGTATATCCAATAAAACTTACACCTTTCTGTCTTGGCAGGATCTATCCCAAATCTCAAATTGTTCATATCTATGAACCTGCATTAATCATCTGGTCACTTCTGATCTTTTTGGCGCTGCTTCTAATCTGGATGTTCTGGGCCTTTAAAAAAAGCGTTCAGGCCATTTCGTTGAAATATGAAGTGAAAGAGGCCGAAGCTATAGCTAAATCAAAGAGTGATTTTCTCTCCATCATGAGCCATGAGATACGCACTCCTCTCAACGGCCTGTTGGGCGCCCTCTTTCTCATGGAAGACAAGGACGTGGTTGGTTCTTCAAGGCGTTTTTTAACTATTGCAAAAGAATCAGGACAGCGTCTCGTTACGCTCATTGATGAAATTCTTCAACTGTCCCGCCTTGATGGAAAGGATATTCATGTCAGACAGAGGCCATTTTCACCTGAGAAACTCGTTGAAGATATTGTAGATATGAGCTCAAGGCCCCTTCAAAGCAAGAATATTAACCTTTACACATATGTTGATTGTCCTGAAGAGGTCACTGGAGATGAAACAAAGATAGCCCAGATATTAATGAATCTAGTAAGCAATGCTTTGAAATTTACAAAGGAAGGCTGGGTTAAAATTTTTGTCAGATGTAGAGGCAACGGTTCTTCATCCAATCTTGTGCTGACTGTTGAAGATACAGGTAGTGGAATCCCAAAAAAAATTCAGAAGAAGATTTTTGACCCCTTTGAACAGGGAGTCAATTCATCATGTACCGCGCTTGAAGGATCAGGGCTTGGGTTGTCTATTGTAAAAAAAATTACAGATATCCTTGGGGGCCATATAGAGCTTAAATCGTCAGAAAACCGGGGAACTAGGTTCACTGTTACCGTTCCTATACAAATATCCCATAATAATTTTCATGAATCTGTTGAAAAAGAACAACATCACTCCCGTTGCCTGCTTTTACTTTCTGATAAAACCCTTCAGAAGATAATAGTTACCTATATGAAAAGATGGGGGATTGATGTTGTTGTGGCCAATTTAAAAAAGAGAAATATCATAAAACAGTTCGGGAAGGTTGATATTATAATTACAGATTGCCCCTCTGTGTCAATGTAAGTGAGACACCTACTACTTGCTAAATTAGTGTAGGGCGGGTAGGAGTTTTAATATGAAACAGACGGGCAAAATCCATGACATTTCAGGGCATGAAATTCGAGATGAGAATCTATCAGTAAATTGTGTTCGGCCTGATCCAGAAGTTTTGGAAAAGAAACCGAGACGTAAATTTACGGCAGCATATAAACTTCGAATTCTGGAAGAATTTGATGCATGTGTCAATAAAGGTGAAAAAGGGGCACTTTTGCGAAGAGAAGGGCTCTATCACTCATACATATGTACCTGGAAGCTACAGCTTGAACAAGGGCAGTTACATGGCCTTTCTCCTAAGAAGCGCGGCAGAAAAGCCAAAAAAGTCAATCCATTGGCCACCAAAGTTGCCCAGTTGGAACGAGAGAACAGAAAGTTGGTTGAGCAGCTGAGAAAAGCAGAGATCATTATAGATGTTCAAAAAAAAATCTCAGAGATAATGAATATCCCTCAACCAGAGAACGGAGAACAGAGCTCATGAACGCTGTCAGTGAACTAAGCCAGGAAGTTGGTAAAAAGGCAGCATGTGGAGCTCTTGGTGTCCCGCGGGCCACATATTACCGACACACTGCAGATAGGCCAAATAGCAGTAATAGTAGGCCTGCACCTCCACTTGCTCTTACTGAAAGTGAGCAGCAGCGGGTTCTGGATGAACTTCACTCTGAAAGATTCTGGGATCGGTCTCCATTGGAAGTTTATGCAACTCTGCTGGATGAAGGGACATATCTGTGTTCTGTCAGGACTATGTATCGTATACTGGACAAACATAATGAGGTTAAAGAGCGCAGGAAACAGGTCAGTCGTCCCCGGTATCAGAAACCCGAGTTGCTTGCTACAGGACCTAA
Organism: Deltaproteobacteria bacterium; assembly: GCA_015494395.1. Classification (GTDB taxonomy): domain Bacteria; phylum Desulfobacterota; class Dissulfuribacteria; order Dissulfuribacterales; family QOAL01; genus S144-17. The sequence continues at coordinate 1,587 of WGBG01000139.1, read as the reverse complement.
CCAGATATGGTCATGGGACATAACGAAGCTGAAGGGTCCAGCCAAATGGACATATTTTTATCTATATGTCATTATTGACATATTTAGTCGTTATGTAGTGGGTTGGATGGTCGCTCACCGTGAGCAGGCAGCTTTGGCCAAGCGTCTGATTGAGGATACATGTACCAAACAGAATATTGTCAAAGAACAGCTAACCCTTCATGCGGATCGTGGCAGCAGTATGAAGTCAAAGGTTGTAGCCAACCTTCTTGCTGATTTGGGGGTTACCAAGACTCATAGTCGGCCATATGTAAGTAATGACAATCCATATTCAGAAGCCCACTTCAAGACCCTGAAATACTGTTCTGCATTTCCCGATCGTTTTGGTTGTATCGAGGATGCAAGGACATTTTGTCGTTCCTTTTTCACGTGGTACAACCAGGAGCATAAACACTCTGGCATTGGCTTAATGACACCGGAGCAGGTGCACTATGGCCAGGCGCCGGAAATTCTTGAGCATCGGTCTAAGATTCTGGTGGCAGCTTTTAAAAAATTTCCAAATCGTTTCAAAGGGAAAGTGCCTACTCCTATGTCTCTTCCAGAAGCAGCCTGGATAAACAAACCGTTACATGTTGAGAACCTCACAGAAACGCCTGAACAGGCGCCCGAAGGGGCGGGCCATGGACGGCCCGATTTATGTGAGGCACGGTCAGGGACGACCGAATATGGGTATGATAACGAAGTAATTATAGCTTAATTTATGACAACTGGTGTCTCATTTTCATTGACATATTCCGTGCGCAGAAAAGTACGCTGAACAGTTTGAAAGAAGCTTTGAAAAACAGCCAAAACTGTGCCAAAAGAAGATAATAGAAATTGTTTCACCGGGTATGCTCCCTACCATTTCTTCCAAAGAGTCATATTGTAACTGTGTTATAGAATCTCCTGTAAAGTTTTCCAGGTTAAGGCAATGTGTTTTGGGTGAATGTGCAGAATCTACCGTAACAGTCCACAAAGACCACGAAAAAATTTGTGACCACCTTGAATGCCTGTTGGTTGAAGATAATAGCCTTAACCAGATGATTATCAGTGCCATGTTGAAAAAAATCGGCATAGCAAAAGTGGACGTTGCTGACAAGTCTGAGAAGGCACTTGAATTTATAGCATCGGGTCATATCTATGATTTTATTTTAATGGACTGCCGCATGCCAGGCATGGACGGATTTGAGGCAACATTTCATATCAGAAAAATGGAAGAGGAATCTAACGCTGAAAGGACTCCTGTAATCGCACTTACAGCCCAGGTAATGGACGATATTGAAGCCAGATGTGCAAGGGCCGGGATGGATGCATATCTGTCAAAGCCCGTAACCCCTGCAAGGCTTATAGCCACCATTAAAGAGTTGAGAAACGTAATGAGTCAGGTGGAGGGGTAATGTCTAATTTTTCTTAGGCTGATTGGCTGGCCCCCAAACCTGAACACTGGTTTTGTATGATATTTTTTACCCCTTTCGCCAATTGTTCAAGAAGTGTTAATTTTTCCTCAACAGCGTAAAGGTTATCAGATATGGCGTCGTCTTCCAGCTCCATTGCCACGCTACTTATTCT
>WGBG01000138.1 GCA_015494395.1 Deltaproteobacteria bacterium | reverse complement strand
GACATGTTTCAAACATATACACCGGCCAGACAGTTGAGGCTGTAAAACATTTTCAGGCACGGCACGGTTTGGAACCCGATGGACTGATAGGGGAAAATACCTTTGCTGCCCTTAATGTGCCTCCTGGCAAAAGGATTGAGCAGATCATCCTCTCTCTTGAACGCTGGCGGTGGCTTCCTGACAATGTTGGAGAAAAACTGGTGGCAGTTAACATGCCCCAGTTCAAGCTGTTTGGGCTGACGCGACAGGAGAAGGGGGTTTACGAGCCTGAAATAAGCATGAAAGTTATTATCGGAAAGGCTTTTAAGAGGCACCAGACCCCGATATTCACAGGCCTTATGCGCTATCTGGTATTTTCCCCCTACTGGAATGTTCCCTACAGCATACTTAAAAATGAACTCTTGCCCAAAATCCGAAAGGACCCCACTTATATCACAAAACACCAGTATGAGATTGTAAAAAGATTCTCTCCTGATGCCCTGCCGCTCCCTGTAAATGATGAAACCATTTCAGGGCTTGCAACAGGCAAATACCACCTGCGACAGATACCAGGGCCGGAAAATGCCCTGGGTCCTGTAAAATTTATCTTTCCCAACAGGCATACCATCTTTCTCCATGGCACACCTGCACAGAACCTTTTCAGATACGCCACCCGTGCATTCAGTCATGGCTGTATAAGGGTTGAACATCCGGACATCCTGGCAGAATTTGTTCTGTCCCGGAAACCCGACTGGGATATTGCAAGAATCAGGGAGGTAATGGCAAGCCAGAAATGGACACGGGTAAACCTCTCTCCACCCATACCGGTCTATATTTTCTATGTTTCAGCCGTTACCAACAACCGGCAGGAAATAATGTTTTTCAGGGATATTTATGGTTATGATGAAAAACTTAAACAGGCAATACTTGATATGGGGCAGTCGCTCTAACGGGCTAAACTTTCATGTCAGGGAAGCAAATCCAAATAACCGCCAGACACAGAAACACCCGCCAAAAAAACAGCCCAACCATGAACACCAGCCAGCAAAATATTTCCTCATCCAAACCGCCGCTGTACCTCATTGACGGCAGTTCCTATCTCTACCGCGCCTATTTTGCCATCCGTACCCCCATGAGCACATCCTCCGGGCTACAGACAAAGGCAATCTATGGCGTTACATCCATGCTTCTAAAGGTACTGAGGGAAAAACAGCCTGAGTACATAGCAGTTGTATGGGATGCCAGGGGCCCCACCTTCAGGCATAAGCTCTATGATCAGTACAAGGCAAACCGCCCTCCCATGCCTGAGGACCTGGCTGCCCAGATACCCTGGGTCAGGAAGGTTGTGGATGCTCTGGGCCTTCCTCAGCTGGAACTTCAGGGGTATGAGGCTGATGACATTATTGCAGCCCTTGCCAGAAAGTGTATAGACCGGGAGGTAATAGTGGTTTCCGGAGACAAGGACCTTCTCCAGCTGCTAAATGACAATATCTGCATCTGGGATCCAATGAAGGATGAGGTTATTGACAGTGATGTTTTCAGGGAGCGTTACGGCATTGAACCCTGGCAGTGGCGGGATGTGCTTGCACTAGCAGGAGACACGTCTGACAACATACCGGGAATTCCCGGCGTAGGGGTCAAGACCGCAATAAAGCTCATAAAAAAATACGGCTCAATAAAGGAGTTGCTCAAAAATATTGACTCAATCAAGGGGAAACTGGGTGAACGCCTGAGGGAAAACAGGGAACATCTTGATCTGTGGATCAAACTGGTGAGCCTGCACGACGACCTGCCCCTTGAGCCTGACCAGAAATTCAAAAGAAAGCCAGGTGACCCCGAGGTAATTGAGCCACTCTTCAGGGAGCTTGAATTCAACAGGTTCATAAACGAACTTGTGCCCCGGAAACACACCTTGTCTTTTGAAGAATACTCGCTGGTTTCAAGTCTTGATGAGGTAAAAAACTTGCGCGAAGAAATCATAAACGCACAAAACTTCACAATTGATACCGAGACCACCAGCGAAGAGCCCATGCGGGCAGGGCTGGTGGGAATATCAATATGCGTCAGGCCGCCCAGGGCCGCCTACATTCCGCTTGCCCACCACACAGACCAGAAACAGCCCGATCTTCAACAGGTTCTTGACACACTCTCCCCTGTTCTTGTCAACGAAAACATCAAAAAGACAGGCCAGAACATCAAGTATGATATGATTGTACTTGAAAATAATGGGGCAAGGCTCAAGGGGGCTTCCATGGATACAATGATTGCCTCATACCTGCTCAACCCTGGCAGGAGACGCCACAACCTGGATGACCTGTCCAGGGATATCCTTGGGCATAAGATGATATCCTTCAAGGAAATCACATCCAGTTCCAGAAAGATCAAGAACTTTGCCGATGTGCCCCTTGAAAAGGCAAGGGATTATTCATGCGAGGACGTGCATGTCACAGCACTGATTGCTGAAAAACTTGCAGCACACCTGGAAGAAAAGGGCCTTTCCGACCTGTTCCACAATGTGGAGATGCCGCTTGTGTCTGTGCTGGTTCACATGGAACGGGCCGGAGTACACATTGATATTGAAAAGCTGGAGGAGCTTGGAAGGGAGTTTGATCAAAGGCTGACACAGCTTCAGCAGGAGATATTTGAAATTGCCGGAGAGGAATTCAACCTCAACTCACCAAGGCAGCTTGGCACCATACTGTTTGAGAAACTGAAACTTCCCCAGCAGAAGAAGACCCGGAAAAAAACCGGCTACTCCACAGATGTCGAGGTACTTAAAAAACTTGCAGAACTTCACCCGCTTCCTGAAAGGATGCTTGTTTACCGAAACCTTGCCAAGCTCAAATCCACGTATGTTGACGGGCTTGAAGCTGCGGTGAATCCAGAAACCGGAAGGATTCACACCTCCTACAACCAGACCGTTACTGCAACCGGCAGGCTGTCTTCAAGCAATCCCAACCTTCAGAATATTCCCGTAAAGACCGATGAGGGAAAAAGGATAAGAAAACTGTTTGCAGCACCAGAGGGAAGAATGCTGGTATCAGCAGACTACTCCCAGATTGATCTCAGGGTGCTTGCCCACTACTCAGGGGACAAGGCGCTTGTTGAGGCATTCAGAAACGGAGAGGATATCCACAGCCGCACAGCATCAGAAATCTTTGGCGTAATGCCTGAGATGGTTACGCCAGAGATGCGGCGTGCCGCAAAAACTGTAAACT
>WGBG01000137.1 GCA_015494395.1 Deltaproteobacteria bacterium | reverse complement strand
TGAAGTGGGATGGCGAGTGGCAGGTTACCTATGAGGTGTTCAGAGATATGGGAGCTGCCTTTGCCGTGGTGATTGTGCTGATCTTCGTGCTGGTGGTGGGCTGGTTCCGTTCCTACTCAGTGCCCCTGGTCATCCTCTCGCCAATTCCGCTCTCGCTCATAGGAATAATACCTGCACATGCCATGATGGGTGCGTTCTTTACAGCCACCTCAATGATAGGATTTATAGCCGGTGCAGGAATTGTTGTTCGAAATTCCATCATCCTGGTGGATTTTATCGAGCTTAGGCGGGCACAGGGTATGCCCCTGGGAGAGGCGGTAATTGATGCAGGGGCCATAAGATTCAGGCCCATGGTGCTCACATCCTCTGCGGTTGTGGTGGGGTCGTTTGTAATCCTGTTCGATCCAATCTTCCAGGGCCTTGCCATAGCCCTGATGTCTGGTGAAATTGCCGCAACAATATTTTCCAGGATGGTGGTGCCGATATTGTATTATCTTGATGCCAAGATGAAGGAGCTTGGGAGAATTTATCTCTGATGTGATTGGTGCCTTTACCAATCTTAAATCCTAATTGCATAAGGATTCAAGATAGTTACACCATTCATCCAGCCCGTCACCGGTTTTTGAAGATATCTCCATGCTTTCAAGTGAAGGTTTTATGCGCTTTGCCTCACAGAGAGCCTCTTCCATGCTGAAATCAAAGTGTTTTATCAAATCGGTCTTTGTAATCAGGAAGAGATCCGCTGTAGAAAAGACAGCCGGGTACTTTGCAGGCTTGTCAGAGCCTTCAGGCACAGAGAGAAGCACTATCCTCCTGTGCTCTCCCAGGTCAAAGGTGGCAGGGCATACCAGGTTGCCAACGTTTTCTATAAATATGATATCGTAAGGCGGCCCACTTTTCTCGTGAGCCAGGGCCTCAAGCTCATGGAGCCCCTTGTGAACCAGAGGGGCATCCAGGTGACAGGCGCCACCTGTGGTAAGTTGCACCACAGGCACTCCCTTTTTTCTTATCCTCTCTGCATCTCGCTCTGTTTCAATGTCTCCCTCTATGACACCCATGCGAAGCCTGTTTCCAAGTCTGTCTATGGTTGCCTCAAGGAGCGTGGTCTTTCCGGACCCAGGGCTTGAAATCATGTTGATGGCAACAGCCCCCATTTCTTCGATGTGACGCCTGTTCTTCTCTGCCTGTCTTCTGTTGGCCTCAAGAAGGCTTTTGTGGACATCAACGATCTTGGAAGTGTCATGTTTTGAGACTCGTGTCATTGATTTATCTGTGTCCGGGCTTATATGGCAGCCGCAGGAATCACACATTATTACCCTCCCCATAATATAATTCCGCTGGTAACTGTTCAGGGCATTTATCCAAACAAGGTTGGTAAATGGTCTTGTTTTTCCGTTCCGGTGAATAATTTCTTCCTGGATTGAGCGATTGTCGGATTTGCTGTAGATCCGCGAAAGAGAAATTCCCATAATACTCGGCTATATGGGAATTTCTCTGACAAAGGAGATGCAGTGAATCCGGCAATCCCGAAGGGTTTCAAAAGTTGAAGAGTATGATAGATATAACTCCTTTTAATATCGTATAAAATCATTTCTTCAAACTTTTGAAACGCTCAATCCAGGTTCTTGTTTTTCTAAGGCTCGCTACACCAAAATCGCGAAACTCGCTCATACTTCGCTCAGACAGACGCGATTTCATGGCTGCGCTTCGCCAAGAAAAACTACGAAATTCTTCAAAGTCACTCCAAAACAAGACCATTTGCCACACTGAATAGATACTTTCACTGCAACATCACTCCATCTCTACCTGCATGAGCATAAGGTCACTTCCTGGCACCTTCTGGATTTGAAGCTCTGCTCTTTCAGTAAGGGATGATTCTGTTTTTATTGCATCAAATCCGAACCTGAAGGAATCTTCCACAATACATGAGTCCTCCCCGATACTTACCCGCACTTCCAAAATACGGGAAGCCCCGTGTTGACTTGCAAGTGATTCAAGCTGACCCAAAAGCCCCTGGACAAGAGACAGCTCATGCACCTGTAACAGATTCCTTTCTTTCAAGGACTACGCCCTTTTCTTCAAGAAGGCGCAGCAACATATCAATTGCCTTATCCACGGCAGGGGCAACCCGGTGGGATACTCCTATGCCGGTTGATATGTCCTCAGGAACGGCGGTTATTACCTTGACATCTCCAGGCGCTTTTCCCCTCAGCCTGCAAAGGTCAAGCACTTCCATAAGACCAAGCTGATGGGG
>WGBG01000136.1 GCA_015494395.1 Deltaproteobacteria bacterium | reverse complement strand
GGGGACAGAGGCAGGTCAGAAACCACCTGCTCAATGGGGCGTTTTAGCATGGCATCAAAAACTGACAGGAGCCCCACCATATAAACTGATGGGGCATCTTCATCTCTTCCGGCACACAACGCCAGTTTTTCACCAAATATTGCCCGGATGAAGGCAATGGCAAGGAGTTCAGAAGGGCATTTCTGTCCATGCTGAACCAGCATAAGAAGCATGATCCAGCGTTTAAGCTCATCAATACCCAGGAGCACAAGGGCCTGTCTGATAGAATCTATCTGCCTGGAAAGACCTGTTGCAGCAGAATTGATAATTTTCAACAGTTTGTATGAGAGCGCAGCATCCCTGGCAATAACCTTTTCTATTTCGTCCAGGTTCATATCATCTGCCTGGAGCAGTCCCATGATTTCCATAAAGGTTCCGCTCATAACCTTTACGGAAGCAGCCCTGACCATTACCGGACGCTCAAAGAAAAAACCCTGAAACAGGTCGAAACCAAGTTCAAGGGCCTGGCGAAACTCCTCTTCTGTCTCCACCTTCTCGGCAAGAAGTTTTAATTTGTAGGGTTCAAGCTCCTTGCATACAGCCCTGATATGCTCAACAGGATCGGCCCTCCAGTCAATCTTTATTATTGAGGCAAGCTTTAAAAGGCGGCGACTTCCTTCATGAAGTATAAAATCATCCAGGGCTATTCTGAAGCCGTTTTTTCTAAGGGCAAGACAGGCGTTATAGACAGAGTCATCCACCTCGACATCTTCCAGGATCTCAACCACAACCGAATCCGGGCTTAACTCTGGAAGTTCACTGAAAAGCAGGTCCTTGTTGAAGTTGATAAAAACAGGTTTTCCAAAGGCAAGCTCCCTAATGCCTATGTCTGTAAAAATGCTGCTTATGACCTTGAGGCTTGCCTCTGTCCCGCAGGTATTAACATCAAAACAATTATCTTGCCCGGAACGGTACAAAACCTCATAGGCAACAGTTCTCTGCGCCCTGTTCAGAATTGGCTGTCTCCCAACATAAAGTTCTTTCATCTTTGGTCACAGCTCATTATCTGATGGAGGCAGGGAGAGGAGTTCGGATGGTTTTCCTGCGGGCCAGAGTCTCCTCAACCATCCAATCAGGGCAAGGGCTGCAGCAGGCGGCCTGCCTGAGGGAAAAACAATATTCAAATCCACAATATGATCCCCCCGGTTACCACTTGAATCACGCCAACCCTTTCCGGCAAGCACTACCCTCTTCCTGTCAAATGAACACGGGCCAAGAACAACCGCCTCATCACCGTCCACTGTCTCAACAAGGACAGTTCCACCTGCAAGGGCTGTCCAGAGATCCACATCCACCCGGCTCTTTACATCAACTCCATCAAGCTCCCAGCCTTCAGGAAAGTTTACCCTTACCTCAACAAACAGGGCATCCCGGCACTGCCTGTCCTGGCGCCAGTGTCCCTGCCCCGGCAGTCTTATGATACTGCCGTCTCTTATGCCCCTGGGAAGCCTCACATCAACACTCCGCTGACGGGTTATGTGCCCTGCTCCCTTGCAGAGATTACACTTACGCCTAGTAATAAGCCCCTTGCCTCCACAGTTATTGCAAACCACCCGGAGCTTGGTACGCCCCCAGGGCAGTTCATGAAACCCGCTTCCAGAACACTCTTCACATTTATGGAAATTAACCAGATGGACACTACCTGAACCGCTGCATGCAGGGCACGCAGCCTCTACATCGGCTATGGAAAGCGTTATTGTATTACCTGAAAAGGCATCCCTGGCACTTACTTCAAGAAACAGAAACAGCCCGTTATTGGCATCTCTCAGGAAAGTTTCAGGTTCTGTTCCTTCAGCCGTGTTTCCAATAATTTCAGGCTCAAACCTCTTTTCAAGGAAACGGTATGCCTGGACAAGAGAACAGACAGACTGAATATGTATGGAGTCTGCAGTGGCTGAATCCGGGTGGACCTGCTTTATTCTCCGCCTGAATGCCTTCCTGATCTCTTCAGGCGTGGCCCCGGGACGCAGCCCCAGAACACTCCAGGGGTCATTTTCCCGCACGTCTTCCCTTTTGAAACGCTCATGCCTGGCGCTCATTACTGTTTTCCGGTCTCTCCATTGCCACAGGGTCCAGAATAATCAACAGTTCACCATCAAGCTTACACACCTTGCTGACATATTTTGCATCCACCCCCTCTATAATTGCAGGGGGCGGTTCTATCTTGTTACGGGGAACAGACATGACATCACCTATCCGCTCCACAAGGAGGCTTACAGGCTCTTCCCTGCTCCCCATTATCACATTATTGTATTTTTTGGATGATTCTTCATTCTGTTCCAAATCTTCATCCCGGTTCTCAGCCGTCAAGGGTACATGAAGCCCCACTTTCTGGGCAAGATGCACTGCCGTAAGTATCTGCCCGCGAAGATTAACCACCCCGGCCACATAAGCAGGTGCCAGGGGGACAGGGGTGATATCCAGTGCCTTGTTAATCTCAATGACATCATCGATGGGCAGACCAAAAAAGTGCTGCCCGAAATAAAATGTCACAAACTGCTCCGTATTATCACCATGAAGTTCCACTACCTCGGTATTCTTGGACTCCACAGGAAGATTTGCCATTTCATTACTCATTTTGTCTCTCCTTATGCAGCCATGTCAACAGCTTTTTCAGGATGAAGCAGGGAGGTTACGGCTGAAAGCACCTCGTCCCTGTCAAGTTTGGGCTGATATTCATTGAATCCAACCTCCATGCCCCGCCTCTTGTCCTGCTCACCGGACAGAGAAGTCACTGCAATGATGGGCATATCTTTAAGCCTGGAATCAGCCCTGATCTTCTTGGCAAGCTCAAAGCCATCCATTGCCGGCATCTCTATATCTGTAATGACAAGGTCAAAATCATCTGCCTGGAGAGTATCCCAGGCCTGGGCTCCATCCTCGCAGGTGATTACATCATAACCTGCCGCGGTGAGATAGGATGCAAGCAGGTTACGGTAGAATGCAGAATCCTCTGCAAGGAGTATCCGTGCACTGCCTATCTCTTCAAGATCAGGCTTGTCAAAGAACTCGGGATCATGCATCTCGATTATCTGGTAAACATCCATAAACAGGGTTGTCCTGTCCTTTATGATTGCAGAACCAAGGATACCGTCCTGTTTGAAGGTATGCTCCTCAACATCAATGGCAATGTCAAGGCTGTCCTCAATCTTTGAGACCAGGAAGGCCACATCCTTGTTATTCATATTAAAGACGATAAGGTGATACTCGTCCTGCTCAGGCAAAGGGGAGATGGGCAGATAATTTTCAAGCCGAATTACAGGCATTGAATGACCCCTGTACTGCACAACCTCCTTGCCGCCAACAAACTCAAGGTCTGACGCGGGTATCTTGTCTAACCTGTTTACAAGGGCAAGTGGCAGTGCAAAGAACTCATCAGGAGCAATAGAGCAGAGGAGGAGGAACTGCCTCTCCTCATCAACACCTGTACCTGCAACCACTGATGCATGCTTCATGGCATCATCACCCTTCATGCGCATTGAGGCAGTAATACCGGTAATGTCAATAATAAGGGCCACCCTGCCATCACCCATGAGGGTTGTTCCGGCAAATGCAGGTATGTGCTTGAGATGATTACCCAAAGGTTTTACAACGATCTCCTCTGAGTCACTGATTGCATCAACTACCAGTCCAAAGGGCCTGTCGCCTGCATTCAAGACAACAATATTCATTGACTCGTTGTTTTCCTCAGAGACCGGCACACCAAGCACCTTGCGCAGCCTGATAAGAGGAAGTATCTCACCTCTCAGCCTGTAAAATTCAGACTCACCAATGACCTGCACATCATTTTCTACAGCCTCTCTGGAGAGATGCACAAGCTCAACAAGGTTGACCTGCGGAATGGCATATCTCTGGCCTGCACTGTGAACAATAAGGGCAGGAATAATTGCGAGGGTCAGAGGAATCTTGATTTTGACCGTAGTGCCTTTGCCGAGTTTGCTCTGAAGCTCAACGGTTCCGCCGAGTTTTTCGATGTTGGTCTTGACAACGTCCATTCCAACACCGCGGCCCGATATATTTGTAACCTTTTCTGCTGTGGAAAAACCGGGCAGGAAAATCAGCATCAGGGCCTCGCGGTCTGACATTGTCTCTGCCTGCTCCTCGGTTATAAGCTCCTTATCCAGGGCCTTTTTCTTTAACTTCTCCGGATCAATACCAGCACCGTCATCGGCAATTTCAATTATTACCTGGCCACCTTCATGGTAGGCCCGCATCACCAGGGTACCAACCGCTGGTTTATCATGCTGAAGCCGGATATCCGAGGCCTCGATGCCATGATCAATGGAGTTTCTGACCATGTGGGTAAGCGGGTCCTTAATGCTCTCAATAATGGACCTGTCCAGCTCGGTCTCTGCACCCTCAATCCTGAGCTGTACCTGTTTTTCAGCAGTCCGTGCAAGGTCTCTAACAATGCGCGGAAACTTGTTGAAGACATTTCCGATGGGCTGCATCCTTGTCTTCATGATCTGTTCCTGCAGCTCGGTTACCACAAGGCTCATGTGCTGATTAGCATTGGAAAGTTCAGGATTATTCAGATTATTGGTAATCTGGGTAAGCCTGTTTCTTGAGAGCACAAGCTCACCTGCCAGGGTCATCAGTTGATCAAGCAGGTGGACATCAATACGCACATGGGTTTCGGTGAGCTGATGGGCACCGGCTGGAGGTGCTGCGGCCTTTCTGGGCTTTGGAGGAGCTGTTTTCTTCTTGCCTTTTTCAGAAGATTTTTCTGTCTGTTGCTTCTCCTTTGCAACTGTCTCTGATGATTCTTCTGCCTTTTCAGACCCTTTTTCCTGAGCCTGTTTATCGTCTTCAGACTTTTCTTCACTCTTATCTTCAGCCTCTTCCTGGGCAGATGCTGAAGGCTCTTTGGTCTCCTCTGCAGCAGAGCCATCTGATGCCTCTGAAGCTTCCCTGCCGGAATCCTCAGAATCGCCACCACCCTTCTTTACAATCTGCTCCGAGAAGTTCCTGAGCTCAACTATGAAATCAAGGTACTCCACATCATCAGGTTCCTTGCCTGATGCCTCAAGGGAGCCAAGAATTGCCTTAATATAATCAACAGACTGCAACAGGATAGTGGTAATTTCCTCATCAACTGGCACTACACCATCCCGGAGTTTTGAGAGTATATCCTCTGCAAAGTGGGCAATGCCCTCAAGAGTGGTAAAACCGAAAAATCCTGAAGTACCCTTAATGGTATGAATTGTTCTAAAAATGCTCTTTATGAGATCTTCATTATCAGGTTCCTGCTCCAGTTCAACAAACTGCTGGTCAAGCAGCTCTAGGTTTTCTTTTGATTCTGCCAGAAAATCTTTTAGAATATCGTCTTCCATGCTTCCCATTTTATTAACCTCCAATGGTATGTTATCAGCCGTCTTTTTTCCAGCACACTGCCCGACCAAAAGACGTTCGTTTCATAGTGGGTGGGAGTCCTATAGGGGTCTCTGTAGCGCCAAGAAACAGGTATCCGCCTGGATTCAGCACCTTGACGATCTTTTCCAGAATCTGCTTTTTGGTTTGCTGATCAAAATAGATCAGGACATAACGGCAGAGCACCACGTCCATACCGCTGATCCCTGTAAATGGCCCCATAAGGTTCATGCGCTTGAAACGCATATTTCTCTTAAGCTTCTCATTGACAATCCAGAAGGCGCCCTGCTGTTTAAAATACTTAATTAGCAGGGTAATGGGCAGCCCACGGTTTACCTCCACCTGGGTGAAACGGCCTGCCATGCCCTTGCTTACAGCCTGCTGGGATATATCTGTGGCAGTGATGCTGACACGCCAGTTCCCAAGAGCAGGAAAATGTTCGTTTATTATCATTGCTATTGAATAGGGCTCCTGACCTGTTGAGCATGCCGCACTCCAAAACTTAAGGCTCTTGGTTGCAGCATTTTTCTCCATAAGCTCAGGAATGATATTTTTCCGCAGGGCATCAAAGGGGTGCTGATCCCTGAAAAAATAGGTTTCATTGGTGGTCATTGCCTCAATGATCTGTTCCTTGAGCTTTGGAGTCATCTGAAACTTTGCCTTGCGGTACAGGGCCTCAATATCCTTAAGCCCCAGCACCTTCGCCAGCTCATTAAGACGGCTTTCAAGCAGATATTCCTTGCCCTTAACCAGTGCAATCCCGCTGGTTTCCTTGACCATATCGGCAAAAAAACGGAACTGTTCCGGACTTATCATGATTGTTCCTTCCCTTACCTGGCAGTTACTGACGAGGTTTTACGAAATGCAGGTCCGGCACTACGATGTGCAAATCCTGTAAATTCCAAAATTGCCGGTTCAATATCTTTAAGGTTGCATACACGGTCAGCCAATCCTTCTTCAGCTACAAATTTCGGCATTCCCCAAACCACTGAACTCTCTTTGTCCTGGGCTATGACCGTGGCTCCCTTCTCCTTTAACAACCTGGTACCCACAAGACCGTCCTGGCCCATGCCTGTCATTATTACACCTACTACCCTGCCTCCATATACCGACGCCACTGAACGAAAGAGGACATCAACAGCAGGCCTGCAGCTGTTTTCCGGCGGGTCCTGGTTAAGGCGGATAATTACATTTTTCCCTTCCTTAACCACTGTCATGTGATAATCACCAGGGGCTATGTAAACAGTACCTCCCTGTACAGGCTGCCTGTCCCTTGCCTCAACCACCTTTAGCTTTGACTTGTCATCAAGGCGTTTTGCAAGCTGCGTGGTGAATATGGGCGGCATGTGCTGTACAAGCAGAATGGGCAGATTAAAATTTGCTGGAAATTTCGGAATAACCTCCTGCAGGGCATTAGGCCCGCCTGTTGATACTCCAATGGCAACTGCCGCAGGCTTGAACCCTGTGGGATGTGCAACCACAGTACGTGCTGCTGGCCGGGCAGGCGATGGTTTCGAAGCGGTACTGCCTGCTGCAACCCTGGCAAGCCTGGCAGTGGGCGCTGCGGGCTTACGCACCGGTGGCCTCCTGAGCGGAGCCTTGACCTTGGAAATACTCTGGGCATACGCCTCTATCTTGGGGATGAGCTCGGCTTTGATGCGCCGCACACTCTCTCCAAATGCACCTGTGCCTGTAGGCTTTGGAACAAAATCAAAGGCACCTTTGGAAAGGGCATCCAAGGTTGTTTTAGCCCCCTTGGAGGTCAAGGTGGAGAACATGATCACCCCTACCTTGATACGCTGCTTCTTCAGTTCATCCAGTGTCTGCAGGCCGTCAAGCTCAGGCATCTCAACGTCCATTACAAGCAACTCAGGCTTCAGACACTGTATCTTCTGCAGTGCGTCCTTCCCGTTTACCGCACTGCCAACGACGTTGATCCCCCTGTGCTTGGAAAGGGCATCGTTCAATATCTTCCTGAAGACAACTGAATCATCTACTATGAGGACCCTGAGATTATTTTTCATAACCCGAGCACCATCTTCACCTTTTCTTCCAGCATCTCGGCTGTAAAAGGCTTCATCAAATATTCATTTGCTCCCGCCATTACAGCCTTGATTACATTTTCCTGCTGGTTTTCAGTGGTGACCATCATGACCTTCACATCACTCCATGCCGGATTTTCGCGGATCTTGACCAGGCAGTCATAGCCCTCCATCTCCGGCATGTACCAGTCAAGAAGAATCAGATCAAAAAGGCCCTCAGACTTCAGCTTTTCAAGGGCATCAACACCGTTAACCGCCTCGGTCACTGAATCGAAAATGCCCATTTTCTGAAGTCCGGCCTTAACGATATTTCTCATTGACTGAGAATCATCTACAACCAGCGCTTTCATCTAATAACCTCTCTGAAATTTTAAGGCGTTTACCCCTTCAACCTGTTGGTTTATGAAAATTTATTTCATGCCCCACCCAGGCATACGTAGCCACTATCAACCAGTATTATTTACACCTAGATTGAGCGTTTCAAAATCTGGAAAAATGTTTTTTTAACGAAATTAAAAGGAGTTATATCAATTATAGCTTTCCAGCTTTGAAACCCTTCGGGATTGCCGTATTTACTGCATCTCCTTTGTCAGAGGAATCCCCATATAGCCGACTATTATGGGAATTCCTCTTTCGCGGATCTGCAGCAAACCCGACAATCGCTCAATCTAGGTTACAGTTTTTCACGCCACAAAACGAAAAAATACCCGAATTAAACTCATTTCTGTGACATTAACCATGACCAATTAAGTTCATGTCAGGGCTTTTTATTGCACATTCAAATTTATTATCGGCATGATTGAATGCTTCATTAAGAGAGATAGTTTTTTTTATTCTAAGAAGATTTTTTTGGGAAAAAATCAGGGAGGAAAAGGGAAGGGAGCGCAGCAAAAAAGCCGAAACGGCATTAGCGTATAGGGTTAAACTGAGGAACTGCAGGCATCATGAAGTGGAAGTTCCTATATTCCATATCAACATGGCTATTACGTTAACGGAGATTTCTGTTTGGATGAAATCTTTCCGAAAATTTCTTCCAGACTGAATTGTATATCTGCCACTGAACTGCTTGTTATTATATCCGAACCGCCAAAAACCTCGGCCTTGTTATAGACACCACCCTTATCCATGCGGTAAACCATAACTACCCTGTCAACAGGATGCACGATCCAGTATTCCTGCACACCATGCCTCTCGTACAGATCGCGCTTTTCCTTCAGATCAAGCAATGCTGTAGAAGGTGAGAGCACCTCTACCACCAGGTCCGGGGCGCCAATGCAACCGCGATCATCAAGCTTTTGCTCATCACATACAACTATTATATCCGGCTGAACAACTGTTAAAATTTCATCATCTGCTGTGGTCTCACCGTCAGGAAGCCTGACATCAAACGGGGCAACATATACCTCACATGGGCTGTCGTGAAGCAGTGCATGAATTCTTGCAAACAGGTCTCCTGTTACCCGCTGATGCATACGGGACGGAGCCGGTGACATATCATATACGATACCGTTAATAAGTTCCCACCTTCCATCTTCCCATTGCAGGTAATCGGCATAGGTGAAAACTTCCTGTTCTTTCCTTAGTGTCTGAACCATTATACTAAAACACTGCACCTGATATTGGTCTTAATGCCTGCAACCAACTCTGCATCTCCGTAGAATTTATATTCTGAGGAGTTTTGTCTTGCATAAACCTGATCTTAGCGGAAAGAAATTAAACAGTAAAGTCAATCAAAATATTCCAATTTCCAGCAAATGGGGTTCGGCCCCCCTTACATCCTTTGCGCCTTGGCAGTTCAGCAAAAAGTGTCATTTTTTGACACCTCTCAAATCCATTTTTTGACAACAAAGACTTTTTTCATACATCTCACAAAAAAATCTCGCTTTTAATAAAGTTTTTCCATGCTTTCTCGATAAGAAATATCAGAACAAAGTTGGCATTGATGTTGCAAATACCACATGCAACAGACATGACATTCAAAAAATAAATTTGCATCTATAAACTTAAAATTATTCAAAGGAGGTTAAAATTAAACGCTGATTATTTTTCTTATGCAATCTGAAACAAAAATTAATTATTCTGATTATTTTAATTTAACTTATAAGGAGGTCAAAATGCCTAAATTTTTCAAGAAATTAAGAAGATCAGCCCAAAAGGGTTTCACCCTTGTTGAATTGATGATTGTTGTTGCCATTATCGGTATCCTAGCGGCAATTGCCATCCCTCAGTTTGCTTCATATCGTCAGAAAGCATTTGATACAACAGCCAAGAGCGATGTAAAGAATCTCATGACAGACGTTGAAGCATACTATGCTGATAACCAAGAATATCCTCACTAAATTATTCAGCAAAATATAGAACACAAAAAAGGAGAATAAATATGAAACGCATTTTTTTCTTATTCAGCATACTTTGTCTGGTTTCAACACCGGTTTGGGCTGCCTATGGTACAGATTCCGTTACTTTGGGTAGTGGCACCACTGCAAAAACTTTTAAAACATCAAAGAATGTCTATATCGATTATGACGGTGGTAGCTCAGGCCTTAGTTATTCCGTTGCCGGATATCACTCAAAAGGGGCCAAGACATTTGGTTCGTACGCAGGTGCTCAGAAAATTTTCTGGATTGACGGAACTGCTGCTACCCTTCCTAGTGCCCCTACTACAGCTGATGGCTCTGCAGACTTCAGCAGTTGGACAGAAATGTAAATTTATTGTCTTAATTTTCAAAAAAAGGGGTAGTCTAAACTACCCCTTTTTTTATGGTAATCTAAAAAACATATGAAATAACTAAAAAATGCCGACAATAACATATTTTTACACTGCTTATCATGCAACATTTTAAACTTATTTTTTCAGCTACCTTTGTTGCCATTAAGCGGGATCGTCTTCTGCACGCACTGGCAGGGGCATCACTCCTGCTTTTTTTACTTGTCCCTGTAATAAGTATGTTCTCTATGCGCCAGGTACAGGAACTTGCAATCACGCTCTTTTTATCTTCTCTTTCATTTACCCTGCTGATATTTTCAATACTTTTGGGAGTATTTTCAATATGGAAGGACATTGAAAAACGTTACATAATTTCTGTCCTTTCCATGCCCATAAAACGCAGAGACTATCTCCTTGGAAAGTTTTCTGCCATTGCACTGTTCCTGATGTTCACGGTATGCTTAATGGGAATCATCGGCTATGGAACAATTACCTTTGCGGCGCACCAGTACCAGTCAGAAATTCCGGTTTCCTGGCCCAATATTTTCACTGCCATGCTGATGTCAGGTGCAAAATACATACTGCTTGCAGCAGTAGCCCTGTTATTTTCGGTAATAAGCACATCAATATTCCTTCCCATTACTGGTACTATAGGGATCTTCCTTGCCGGGTCCGCTACCCAGGGACTGTATGAATACATAAACTCCGGTAGCGGAGCCCAGGACATATCATTAACCGGACAATATGTCATAAAGGCCCTATATTACCTGCTACCTAATTTTTCTGCTTTCGATTACCAGGTATATGCTGCATATACCTTAGCTCTTCCCCTGGATACAATCTTTTATACCGTCTGTTACTGGCTGATATACACCTCTTTTCTTCTGTTCTGTGCATCAATCATATTTGAGAAAAAGGAATTCAGGTGAACCGCTTAGTACTTACAATAATTTTATTGACAGCATACATTGCTATTACACTTCCCCTTTCTGCTTCACTTAAAAGCAGGCCGGACCTGGTAAAACTGGGCTATACGCCTTCAGCAGAAGTCCTGAAATATATAACCGCTGACCAAAAACTTCTCGCTGCCCAGTGGAATGTGCTCAAGGTACTGTTTTATTATGGCACCTTATTGGACAAATGGCGGCACAACATCCCCGTTGCAGCTGAATATTACAATATGTACAGGACAATATGCGTAGCAGCAAAACTGGACCCCTATAACATTGATATTTACTATTTTGCCCAGGCCGCGTTTACATGGGAGGTAGGACGCGTAAAAGAGGTAAACGCCCTGCTTGAGTATGGTATTAAATACAGGACATGGGACTGGTACCTGCCATTTTTCGCAGGATTTAACTATGGCTATTTCCTGCATGATTATAAGCAGGCAGCAAAATACCTTCAAAGGGCTGCGGAACTATCTGGACAGCAGTACCTGGCCACCCTGGCCGCCAGGTATTACTACCAGTCTGATTCCACGGAAATGGGCATTGCCTTTTTGAAAACCATGCTGAAACAGGCTTCAGATGCCCGAGAACGCCGCATGTACCAGTTAAGGATTCAGGCACTGTCCGCAATAAAATACCTCCAGGATGCTGTCAGAAAGTACATAAGGGATAATGGTCACCCGCCCCGGGACCTGAAAACACTGGTCTCCTCCGGCTATATTGAAAAATTGCCCCGTGACCCTTATGGGGGCCATTTTTATGTCGATAAGAATGGAAAGGTCAAGACCACGAGCAAGCTGGCACTTCACGGGAAAAACTCCGATAATCCGACATGAATATTGTAGAGATAAATGCTTTATCCAAAGAGTATAAAGTAAAGAAAAAAAGAATACGGGCCCTGGACAACCTCTCATTAACAATACAAAAGGGAGAAATTTTCGGTTTCCTTGGACCAAATGGTGCTGGTAAAAGCACCACAATAAAAATTCTTACGGATCAAATCCGCGCTACCTCCGGCTCAGCAACAATTTTTGGCATTCAGTCAAACAAGGCAGAAGCAAGGAGGCAAATAGGCTACCTTCCGGAAAATCCGGCATTCTACGACTTCATGACAGCCCGAGAGTATCTAAGTTTCACTGGCAAATGTTTCAACATGCCTGAATCCTCACTCGCCGAACGAACCAACCAGGTACTTGCAACACTTGACCTGCTGGACGCAGCTAACCGTCCTTTGAAGGGTTTCAGCAAGGGCATGACCCAGAGACTGGGCCTGGCACAGGCCCTCCTACATGACCCGGACCTTTTTATCTTTGATGAACCAATGAGCGGCCTTGACCCGGTTGGCAGGGCAATGGTCAAAAAAATCATAAAGGACCTGAAAAATAAGGGCAAGACGGTATTTTTCAGCACCCACATCACATCAGACGTGGAAGTAGTGTGTGACAGGGTGGGTATTCTTGTAAAAGGACGACTGGTGGCCATTGACAGTGTTGAGCACATTATGGCAACAGGCATAGAAGGATATATCATCCAGATACGTGGCCAGGATAACAAAACAGAAGAAATTAAAGTGTCAAACAGTGAGCTTAATGGTGTCATAGCACGTCTACTTGCCGACAACGTAAAGATTGAACGTGTAAATCCTGTAGCCCACAACCTTGAAGATTTTTTCCTGGATACTATTCAAGCCCAGGTGCCGACAAATGAAAGTCAATAATTTTTACAAGGCACTTTTTCTGGTTTTCGTGATTCTCGGCGTCTATTATCCGGCCATATTCGGCGGAACACTGTTGATTGATGACCTGAAAATGATGGCAAAGCTGGAGCACTCGGCATCCAAGGGTCTCCTTAACCTCCTCATTCCAGGATCAGGTTTTTATTACCGCCCCTTACTCATTCTTACCTATTTTCTTGACAAGGTACTGTGGCAATTTGAGCCTGGTTTCATGCACCTTGAGAATATCATAATTCATACGATTAACACACTGCTGGTATTCTTCCTGGCAAAAATAATATTCAAAAAACAGACATATCAAAAATACGAGCTCCCCCTGCTTGCAGCCCTGCTCTTCGGCATTCACCCCATCAACACAGAATCAATAAACTGGATCTCAGGACGCACCGATCCCCTTGCCACATCTTTTATGCTTATGGCCTTGATATCGCTTATCAGGGGAATTGAAAAAGAAAAGACAATCTATATTGCCTTGGCATCCCTCCTCATGATTGTTGGCGCAATGTGCAAGGAGATGACTATTTTTATAGTACCGGCTGCGGCAATAATAATTTTGTTCTGGCGTGTGCCGGAAAAAGAGCGGAACAGTATAACTCACAGGGTTAAACAATGCCTGATTCTCTTTTCCCCTATTATGACAGGGCTAATCATATACGGCATCTCAAGATGGACCAAACACCAGGAACATGATTTAGGCCTTAACTGGCTTCTTAGCAGAGACTTTGATTTATTGAACACTGCCAGGATTTCCATTAAGGTATTTGGGTTTTATGTAAAAAAACTCTTCTTGCCTCTTCCTCTAAACTTCACCATTGTATCAATTTCCAACGCTTACTTGCTTGTTGGATTTGGAGCGCTGGCCGGGGTATATGGCCTCTCAAAATTCCGGTCCAATTCCGCTTTACTGCTTATTGCCTCCGCCGTTATGATCATTCCGGCCATACTGATTACCCTGTTTGGAGTTGCCTGGACCCCCCTGGCTGAACGTTATCTCTACCTGCCATCAGTTTTTTTTTGTATTGGAATTACCGGGTTATTGTTTGAATGTGCAGCGGCCAGAAATGCTGCCCGCCCTGCTTTAATGATCATGGTACTCTGCCTTGTTCCTGCAACAGTTGCCACAGCCCAGCGCAATATAATATGGCAGGATCAGTTGGCTCTTTACAAGGATTCCAAGAAAAAATCCCCTGATTTTAAAAAAATTAATAATGAAATTGCCATTTCCCTACTTTACCGGGGAAAACTTGATGCCGCAGAGCAATATATTAAAGAAAACAAAAACAGCTTCCAGAGCGATGAAAAAGTCGCACTTAATCTTGCAAGTATCTATTTAAAAAAAGACGATATCCAAAAGGCCCAGGACGTGGTGGGAAAAGCACTGCATGACAAAAAGGACAGTTCGATTAATTTACTGAAAATGTGGGCAGTAATTAATGAAAAGATAATTTTCAAAACCGGGGTCAAAAGAGACAATATTGATGATTTCACTGAACTCATTGATACATACAAGGCGATTTACGAACGAACCCACGAACCCTACCAGTTATACAGGGCAGGCCAGTTGTCACTTGCCATCAACAACAAAAAGGCTGCCTCCTATTTTTTCAGCAGGGCCGCATCAGAAGCGGACGAATCGGCCTTTTACAAAAAAGCCGCAGTTAAAATAGCAGCAAAACTCAAGGATGAGTAATGAGTGAAGTTTTAAAAAGCTGGCTCCTATTACTACGCCCCCACCAGTGGCTGAAAAATCTCATGCTCCTATTTCCCCCTTTTCTGGGCGGAACACTTTTGTATATCGACTCATTTCGATCCCTGCTTCTGCCCATTCTGAGTTTTTCTATGGCCTCAAGTTCCGTCTATATCGTGAAT
>WGBG01000135.1 GCA_015494395.1 Deltaproteobacteria bacterium | reverse complement strand
GCAGGACATTGCCGGACTTATACAGGCACTTGATCATGCCACGGCAATAAGGGTACTGCAGGGGTTTGAGCCTGGCAGGCGCAGGGATATCCTGTTGCTTTCAAAGCTTCTTGCTGACAAATCCGTCAAAGATGCAATGGATGATATTCTGAAAATTTTTTCAGAGTATTCCCTGTCAGATGCCACTGCCCTGGTGAAAGAAACAGAGCTTGATGACGAAAAACGACTTCTCTTGACACTGATTTTCCTGGCCAGCCATGACAGCATTGATCAGGCCCGGGACCTGTTGAATGATTTGGGGCTGGAAGAGCGTATCACCCTGGCAAGGCAGCTCCAGGACTCAAGGCTCCGCACCCTGCTACTGGTGGAATCACTTCTGGCCCAGGGTAAACCGCAGAACGCGCATCAAGAACTCGAAAAATCTGTGGGGACTGAGTTGAGTGAAATCCTGCAGGTACTGGAAAAAATAAAGGACAGCCGTGACCGCGCCCTGATGACAGGCTGGGTCCTGGGCAAGGCCAATGAAGCAGGCAGGGCGGTTGAGTATCTTGAAAAATTTTACACCCAGGGCAAGCTTGATGACGACTACCTGCCTATTCTTGCCAAGGGCTATGAAGTTACCGGCCGTACTTCTGATGCCATTAAAGTTTTGCAGGAGATGTTGGGCCGTAATCCAGGAGACGAAGATACCATTGTTCGTCTATGCAGGTTGAACATCGAGGCTAACATGCAGAGCGATGTTCTAAATTCGTTTGCTGACGGCGAGCTGGACGGCCTGCACGAAAAGACACTACTGGAGCTGGCCCGCTACTTTTTGCATTTCGGTGTAATTGAAGCCATAAAAAGATGCGCTAATGCTGCTGTTGAAACATGGCATAGTGTTAATGCCGCACTTCTGCTGGGCAGGATTTTGGAGGAACAGGGTGATCTTCGGACTGCTGCAGAGTCCTATGGAAAGGCAGGCAAGGACGGACTACTTAAACAGGGACTGTGTCTTTTCCAGCTTGGGGATTTTACCGCTGCGGTGCCTGTACTCAAGAGGGTTAAGACCACAAGAGAAAACAAGCCAGGGGTCCTGTACCATATTGCCTATGCCGCATATTCTGCCAACATGCTGCCTGATGCGATTGATGCCTTCATGAAACTTGATCCACAACGGCATGACCCGGTGGTTCAGAGAGATCTTACTGTCTGTTTCACCTGCCTCGCCATGGAAGCAAGAGACAAGGGGGACTTTCAGCAGGCCTTCGAATGTTTGGAACAGGCCATTGAGCGGGCGCCTGACACCATGGAAGCAGAAAAAGAGCAGATTCGTACCTGCCTGGCAGACACAATTTTTCAACTGGCTTTTTCAAAAATTGCCGCTCCAAATGGTGTCCCTGGGGAAATTGATCGACTGCTTGAGCAGGCAGGCAGCCTTGTTAACAGATCGTGGCCGGAGCTTGATTTCCTCAAAGCCCTTAACTCGTTAAAACAGCATAATATTGAGAAGGCCTTGCAAAAATTCAGTCTTCTCTGCCGCAAGTACCCGGATAATATCTCTTACGCCTATCACCGAATGTTGGCATTGGTCATGGCAGGCAAAACTGACCATGTCCGCGGGGAAGTAGAAAGATTGGCTGACACCGGGGATACGCCGTATGCGACAAGGGCAAGGATGTTACTGGCTGTAATGGAAATGAAGGAAGGCAACTGGGCAATGGCAGAAGCAAAACTGCGTACTGTATAATGGAAGGGGATAACGTGATGACCACTGCAACCGGTAACTCGGCACATGCCGGGCAGCAACTGCTTGCACTCTGCCTTGAGCGGCAGGGCAGATATGATGAAGCCCTTGACTGCCTGAAAAAGGCTAGGGAGGGGAAGGAGAAGTCCCACGAGGATATTGTTTTTTCAGGTCAGATACTGGCAGAATCAGGAAAGTGGGATGAGGCTGTTAAGCGATGGATGGATCTGGCTGACAGAAAGGGGTTGTCCAGGGAAGTTAAACGCCTATGTGCCGACTGCCTGTTAAGGGCCGCCGTGCATTTTTCTGAAAAAAAGGAGTGGCGCCAGGCCCTTTCCTGCCTTGGGCCAGTTCAAAAGATAATGCCTGGCCATCCGGCCCTGAAGCAATTGCCTGAAAACATGGCTGATGCCCAATCCATTGTGCTGTTTAATATCGGTGACTACAAAGGCGCAATTGATGGCTGGCGGCATGATCTGCAGACCTATGGTTACAAGGGAGAGCTTGTGCATCTTATGACAATCGCCTACCACGCAATTCTCAGTTCCAGCACGGATATTTCCCTGTCTCAACGCCTTGAACTGATAGAAAAGGCCAACATGTGCTGGATCTCTCTTGCTTCAAGTAATTCATACTGGCAGGATTTTTATAAATACAGGCATGAAGTTTTTGGTGAAAAATTTACAGAGAACGATTTTGTAAACAGGATTTCGGTGATCGGTTCTTCTCGCTGTGAAACCATGCTGAACGAATTACAGGCCTCACTGGATGTGGAAGATAAGGAAAGTATGGCGTTACTTGAAGAAACAAGGCTTAACATGCAGGTGGAAAGGCACTCTGCGGCCTTTTTCAAGGAAAATCCTCCTGGCGGATTGCAGATGGCGCGTTTGGTTCTTGGCGATGACAGGGTTGATGACAGGGTAACGCGACTTGGGGGAAATGCTAAAATAGGCAGCGATGGTTGGTTTCTTGCCGGGCTTGCTGATAATAAGTCCCGCAGCGCCTTTGTAAGCTATTTAAACGGTGAATATCAGTCCTGCATTGAAATAACCGCCAAGGCTACGAACATGGCCCGGCAATCCCTTTTGGGGCTTGCCCTTGAAAAAAGGATTGAGGTACTGCTAAAGGGCCAGCACATACGGGATTGTCGTTATATCGCCGGGATGTTGTCCAAGGTCAAAGATATCAGCATCTACAGGCGGGTCGCCAAACTCTTTGAAGAGATGGTAGTCAGGAGATGTAAAGATTTTCTTGGCACCCGTGACCGTAATGAAGCAGTAATATTCCTTCAGGACATGCTCAGGCTTGTACGTACTCCTGATGCTGCCGGCAGTGCATCTTTTGCCAGGATAGAAGAGCTGCTTGGCAGTACATTACTGCAACGCAGTGAGGAACGTTATGATAAAGGCGATATAGACGGTTTTATTGATGACTACATAAAGGCCTCCCGCCTTGTAAAAGACAAAAAGGTTCATGAACAGCATCTCAAGAAAATAGTCAAGTACCACGTCAACGAGCTTTTCAAGAAAAAGGAATTTTCAAAGGCAATTTCCTTCCTTGAAAAGCTTGAGAAGCAGCTCCCTGACAACAACATTTTAAAGGCTCAAAAGGCATTAGTGCAGGGGCTTTGGGACATGGAACGAACAGGTGGATCGGTGTCCAAGTCACTTCACTTGTTCGAAAAGGCATATAACTATGACCCCTCTGACCGTGACGCTGTAAGCCTCTATTCTGCTGCTCTGGCAAACCGTGGAATTGAGACATTTAACAATCACACACCCCATAATATAAGGAGTGCGATTCAGTCGGCTACCGATGATTTAAACAGGGCTTTAGAAATAGATCCAAGCAATGACCATGCAAGGCAGAATCTTAGTGCCATCTTCGAAATGGCTATAAAAGCAGGCATTTTTATTTAAAAAACTTTAGGAGCAAACATGAACAATAAAAAAATGTTCCTTGTTACTTTGGCAGACAGTCCATACAAAATTTTGAATGCGGATTTTAATGCGGATTCAAAGGAAATCACAAAGGCCATGCGCACCCTTTTCCGCAAGGATCCGCGTAATGGCGCCAGGATTGGTAACAAGGCCCAGAAGATGCTGACGGACCTTGGCGAGCGCATAAAGGTGGATGCATTCTGTTGCGAAGTTGAGACACCGGAAATTGATTTCGCTGGTATTGGTTCCGTGGTAGGTCAGAACAGTGAATACATGGCATGCCCTGCTTTCAACAATCTCTTTGTATTCAGCGATGCCCAGCCGGGTGTTCACCTTAGTTCCGGAATTACAATTAAAAAGGATTGCCCCAGTATTCCGTTTCGACAGGATTATGCGCGGCTGCCTGGTGAGGAGTAAAAAATGCCTGTAACTGAAGATACCCCCCTGGCACTCTTTATACACGAGCTGCAACGTGATTACATAGAGAGATTAAAACAGATACAGAGACTAAACTATGAACTCAGGATTAGCCAGGAGGAGAGTAACCGTCAAATTGAAGAATTTCTTTTTGCGTTGCTGGAGAGTTTTGACAGTTATGACAAGATGATCGACGTGATAGATGCTGCCCTGGATAGTGATGACAAGAAGGCAAAGCGGGTATTACGAAATTTTGTCTCACTCCGCAAGGATTTTGCCAAGGTTTTGAAGCAGTTTGGAATGGTCCGCATGGAAATTGGTACTGAATTTGTTCCGGGCCTGCACAAGGCCGTGGAAACCGAGCCGGCACAAGAAATTCCGGAAGGAAATATTGTGCGGGTAGTTCGCCATGGATATTACTGGCGTAACAAGGTGCTGCGGCCTGCCGAAGTTGTTGTTGCCGCCCCGGTAGATGAATAAACAAGAGGAGGAGAAACATGGCTAAGAGTATAGGTATTGACCTCGGGACTACAAATTCTGTCATGTGTTTTATGCATACAGAGCCTGAGATAATAATGAACAGAGAAAATGACAGGCTAACACCATCATGTGTAGCCTATCGCCGTTCAAAAAAAACCGGGGACTCTATCATTGTTGGCAAGATCGCCTGTGACTATGCCAAGGTGGCGGAAAAAGATTTTCTTCATTCCGTTAAGCGGCTCATGGGGCAAAGCTACAATGATGATAATGTCCACGAAATGGCTAGGAGGGTGAACTATATAATAGAACCATCACCTGACGGAGAAGAAGACGTAGTACGCATCAAACTTGGTAATGACTATTATACACCAAAACAGATATCAGCCATGATTCTCAGGAAACTGAAGGAAGATGCTGAATTTCGGCTGGGAGATACGGTGGACTCAGCGGTAATTACCGTTCCGGCATATTTTTCAGAACGGCAGAAACATGCCACCAGGGAGGCAGGCCGGTTAGCAGGTCTAAAGGTGAAAAAGATTATAGATGAACCCACAGCCGCTGCCATAGCGTATGGCATTGACCAGAAAGAAGAGGACAGAATGGTTCTGGTCTTTGACCTTGGTGGCGGAACCTTTGATGTCTCCATCATGCTAATGGTGGGAGGTATTTTTTCCCAGATGGATAATGAAGGCGATATGTGGTTGGGCGGTGAAGATTTTGACCGCATAATCATGGAC
>WGBG01000134.1 GCA_015494395.1 Deltaproteobacteria bacterium | reverse complement strand
TCGGCTATATGGGGATTCCTCTGACAAAGGAGATGCAGTAAATACGGCGATCCCGAAGGGTTTCAAAACTGGAAAGCTATAATCGACATAACTCCTTTTAATTTCGTTGAAAAAACAATTTTCCAGATTTTGAAACGCTCAATTCAGGAATAAGTCAGATTTTTTTTAAGGCTGGTTTCACGAGGAATATATTATGGCAATAACGCTTAAAATTGGTGGCACACCAGTTGGTCTTGTTGGTGTTGAGGGAGCCATAGCAGATCTAAAAAAACAGGCTGCAGGGCAGGAGATAACTCCGCGTGATGCAGCGCTTAAGATTTTGGACAGGGTAAAGCAGAGAAATTATGTCCCTGCCTCGGCTGAGTCCAGATATCTTGAAGCACTTGAAGCTTTATGGCTTCGTGAGACCCGGGAGGGGGAAGGGCTGGAAGAGGATGATAACAGGCAGATAAGGATTCTGGGGCCAGGTTGCGTAAGCTGCAATACCCTGGAAGAGATGGTGATCTCAATTCTGTCAGAGCATGGTGTGCCAGCTGATATAGAGCATGTAAGAGACCTGGATGAGATATGGAAGTATGGGGTCATTCAGACCCCTGCGCTTGTAATAGGCCGCAAGGTGCTCTGTTCCGGAAGACTGCCGCCCCGTGCCAGTGTTGAGGCATGGCTCAGGGAGCTGGTTATTCCTGGCTAGGAGTGTAATAAGAAAAGTTCTTGAATCGCCTTTCCAAAACAGGTCAAAAATACTTGACATCAGGCATGCCTGACATTAAAAAGAGCGCACATTCCTGATGGGCCAGCCATCAGTGTTACATACGGTGGGCGTAGCTCAGCTGGTCAGAGCGTCGGGTTGTGGCCCCGAAGGTCGTGAGTTCAAATCTCATCGCTCACCCCAGTAAATTCAAGGGGTTACGGCAAACAAGCTGTAACCCCTTTTTATTTTTGGTAACCTATTGGTAACCTCATTTCGTTTTTTTCCGCGTGGATTTTGTGTAAAAACAAAAAAAGGCACCGTGAAGGTGCCGTGATGTTAGAGTGAATTTGATGATGATTTTGCAGTGTCCGGGTCTGATGTGATTGTTCAGAAATGTAGGTCCAGTGGCACCAGGTACAGGTCCATGTCCTCTGGCATTTCCTTTGCCAGGTCCAGGATATCCTGTGTACAGGGGACGGTCGCCTTGTAGCGTCTTACCGCATCGAAAAATCCGCTGTCAAATGTATATTCTCCGCAGACAAGCAGGCTGAACGTCTTGAGATTCCAGGCAACATCCTGCGGCAGGAAACCGTTGTCTGTTCCTTGTTCCATTACGGACATGCCTTCATGGACTTTTTTGAAAAGTTCCCTGCCGATTTCCGCAGCAAGGGAGCCGGGATCATGGCCTGCCGCAATTCCCAGACTGTCTGCCAGTAACTCAAGCTTCATGCGGCACATTGCTGCCAATTCGTTCTGAAGCTCAGTAAGCAGGTTCATGAAGGCCTGCGGGTCTTCCCGGTAACTGAGAGTCTTCAGGTAATCTCCGTTTTCATCAACAGGGCTTTCTTCCAGGTAATCAAAGACAATATTTCTGGACGGTTCAATTGCCGCTGCTGCCTCACAGGATAATTCTTCCTGCGGTGCGCCTGCGTACTCACTTATCATGATATAATGAATAGAATGTGACATTTATGCATTCTCCGTAAAACAAAAGGGGCTGCAGGCAAATAATAAATGCCTGAAAATCAGCCTCCTGAAATTATTTTGTTGATGTTATTTTGTTCTGGTTTCCTCAATCTGTTTCAATTCCGACAATATCTTTTTCCTGCATGAACCGCATATCCCGTGAGAGTCATCCCTGATACCCGGAAGCCTCTTTCCGCACCATGCGCACATGTCACTGCCCTCCCTTTCTTGATTCTGAAGAGATGAACAGGTGGCCGTGCCTGGAGGGAAAGAGCCTCTGGATGTATGAAGACCTCTTCCATATCCACGACAGGATATCCTGCCTGAACATAATCAGGCTTCCTGCAGCAAGCAGCGTGCTTGTGATGACAACGCTGTCATTTGGCGTGCAGGTTCCAAACATGAACAGGGCGCAGCCCAGGCAGTTGAGAATAGCTTTCATATTCTCTTACCTTTGGCAGGGAGACAGCCAGTCCCCTGCAGGGAGTGAGCTGTCTCCCCGCTGGGAATTTTTATGTTTATGCTGCCTTACCAAGAGATTTCATCTCAAGATAAGGGCTGCTTTTCCTTGTTGTCTGGAAATCATCAAGGAGTAAGCCTGCACTGGAGAGGGCCTCTCCAAGTGATGCAAAATCCGTTACAGTGTAGGACCTCTGCCTGCTGGTAAAATAGATTCCGCCTGCGCGAAAAGGCCCTGTTTCCTGTACAATTTTAAGGATATGCTGGCTTCTCTGTTTGATTTCCTTATCAAGCAGTTTCTTCTGCTCTTTAAGCTCGCCAAGCCTGAGTGCCTCTGAAGAGAGTTCAGGAATCTCATCAGCCTTAAAGGCAGGGCAATCCTCTATGTAGTTACAGTAACCGCACAGGGGGCCAGTCTCGATTTCCGGAGTGGCCATGCCGTTTACTGCATCCCATATCTGCTGTGCCCTGTGCCTGAGACCCTGAAAGATTTCATCATTTGGTCTGTAGCCGTTATGGAGCCTCAAGGTCCCTTCAAAAAGATCAACCGCTAGGATGCCTCCCTTTACAGGAACCCCGGTTGCCTTCTGTAAAAGACCCATCTGGAAGTAGAGCTGCATC
>WGBG01000133.1 GCA_015494395.1 Deltaproteobacteria bacterium | reverse complement strand
ATCATACCCTACAGGCAATGACGTGCATTTTCAAAAATCCTGTTATGCCCTTCTTACCGTTATAAAGTGTAAATTGTACTTATTTTTCCTATAACCAAATGAATATATAAAAAATTCGCCACTTGTTCAAACAAATTTATCAGGCTATGTTTATGAATATTGTCATGTGGCAAAATGCAGTCTCAACAAGCCTTAAATATAGGCGTTAATCACCGCTGGCAACCTTACAAAGCACTGTTGGTCGGAAATTCATGCAAATCATTGACAATATAAACACTCTTTGGGGAGATGACCTGAAGCAGGCCCTGAAAACCCCCGGAGCCAAGCTCCGTATTGCAGCCTCATGTTTCTCCATTTATGCCTTTGAAGCCCTGAAAAAGGAGCTGCAGAAGATTGATTCCCTGGAGTTCATATTTACCTCCCCTGCGTTTGTTCCTGAGAAGGTAACAGACAGGATCAAAAAACAGCGCAGACAATTTCACATTCCAAAATCTGAAAGGGAGTCCAGTCTGTATGGTACTGAGTTTGAGCTCCGGCTCAAAAACAGGCTGACACAGAAGGCAATAGCGCGTGAATGTGCCGACTGGATAAGGAAAAAGGCATCATTTCGTTCCAATGGCACAGATGCGCCAATGCAGCAGTTTGCCTGTGTTTCAGGCAAGGACAGTGATATTGTCTATACACCGCTCTATGGCTTTACTGCCGTGGACCTTGGTTACCAGCAGGGCAATGCAGTATCCAATCTCATAAACAAAATTGACGAAGCACCACTAACCACCACTTACCTGAAACTCTTTGATGAGATATGGGATGACGAGGCCAGACTGCAGGAGGTAACAGATGCCATCTGCTCCCACATAGAGTCTGTTTATAGGGAAAATTCTCCTGAGCGCATATATTTTCTTATCCTTTACAACATCTTCAACGAATTCCTTGAGGATTTGAATGAAGATGTGCTGCCCAATGACCTTACAGGCTACAAGGATACGGTCATATGGAACAGGCTCTATAATTTTCAACGCGACGCAGCCACTGGAATCATTAACAAGCTGGAGCAGTTTAACGGCTGTATCCTTGCCGACAGTGTTGGGCTGGGCAAGACCTTTACTGCCCTTGCCGTCATCAAATACTATGAGCTGAGGAACCGCTCTGTCCTGGTTCTGACTCCAAAGAAGATTGCCGATAACTGGCTTAACTTCAATCGAAATCTCAAGACAAATCCCCTTGCAAAAGACCGATTCAACTACGATGTGCTGTGTCACACAGACCTGTTGCGTACAAGCGGAGAATCATTCGGTACGCCCCTTAACCGTGTTAACTGGGGAAATTATGATCTGCTTGTCATAGACGAATCCCATAACTTCCGTAATGTTGCTACTTACAAGGATAGAGAGACAAGGTATTCCCGGCTTATGAACGCTGTAATCCGGGACGGGGTCAAGACAAAGGTGCTGATGCTCTCGGCAACACCGGTAAATAACCGTTTCACAGACCTTAAAAACCAGCTTGCCCTTGCCTATGAAGGCGAATCAGAAAAACTACAGGAAAAATTGCGCACAAAGAGAAGTATAGATGATATATTCAGGCAGGCACAGGCAGCGTTCAACCAATGGTCAAAGCTCCCGCCTGAAGAGCGCACAGCAGAGGCAATCCTGAAAACCCTTGACTTCGATTTTTTTGAGCTTCTTGACAGCGTAACCATCGCCCGTTCAAGAAAACATATTGAAACATTTTATGATACCTCGGAAATAGGCACATTTCCAAAAAGGCGAGAACCCCTCTCCTACAGATGTCCCCTTACTACCCTTTCGGATACCATGGGTTTTAAGGAAATATACAACAAGCTCTCCAGCCTGAAACTCTCCATCTATGCCCCGGTAAGCTTCATACTTCCAAGCAGGCTGAAAAAATACGAGGATATTTATGACACCACAGTAAAAGAAGGAAAGGGGCGTCTGCGCCAGGCAGACAGGGAAAAGAGCCTTCAAGCCCTTATGACAACCAACCTATTGAAACGCCTTGAAAGCTCTGTGGAGTCATTCAGGCTGACACTGGCATCCCTTGAAAAAAATCACAGGCACATGCTCTCCCTCATAGATGCCTATAATGAAGGAAAACAGAATATTACATTTGAGGATATACCTGATGAAGTAAGCGCAGTAGAGATTGAGGATGATGACTTTGCGGATTTTACCACTGGCGGCAAAGTAAAGGTGAATCTGGCTGACATGGATCTTCCTTCATGGGAGCATGACCTGAAGGCCGACCTTCATATCATAACCATCCTGCTTGAATCAATGCAGCGCATAACGCCTGCAGATGATTCCAAGCTTCAGCACCTTAAAACCGTTATCAGGGACAAGATTGCTAACCCCATCAACAGCGGAAACAGAAAGGTCCTTGTATTTACGGCATTTGCAGATACTGCAAATTATCTTTATAAACATCTTGCAACAGAACTTCTCTCTTCAACTGGTATCCATACAGGAATGGTAACAGGCCGGGATACACCCGGGACAACCATTGGAAAGGGTTATGACTTCCAGTCAGTACTCACCCTGTTTTCCCCAAGGTCAAAAGAAAAGGCACTGATAATGCCTGACGAGAAACAGGAAATTGATCTCCTTATTGGCACAGACTGTATCTCAGAGGGGCAGAACCTACAGGACTGTGATTATCTGATAAATTACGACATCCACTGGAATCCCGTCCGTATCATACAGCGTTTTGGCCGCATCGACCGCATAGGCTCACCAAATGAAACAATCCAGCTTGTAAACTACTGGCCTGACATATCCCTTGACGATTACATAAATCTCAGGGAGCGGGTTGAAAACCGTATGGTCATTGTGGATATGGCAGCCACAGGTGATGATAACGTCCTTACCGGAAGAGCAAATGATATAGCATTCCGTAAGGAGCAGTTAAGGCGTTTGCAGAACGAGGTCATTGACCTTGAAGATATAAAAACAGGGGTGAATATTACAGACCTTGGCTTGAATGATTTCCGCATGGACCTGCTTGGATATATCAAGGAAAACGAAGACCTCGCCTCAATGCCTGGCGGTCTTCACGCTGTAGTTCATGCAGAACCTGAAACCGGACTTGTGTCTGGTGCCATTTTTGTGCTCAGAAACCGCAACGCCGCCATAAACATCAACCAGCAAAACCTCCTTCATCCCTACTATCTCATTTACATAGATGATGCAGGTAATGTGATTATGGACTACACCCGCGTAAAGAACCTGCTCGATCTTGTACGGAGAAGCTGCAAGGGCAAGAGCAAACCCGTGCTTTCAGTATGCAGGCCCTTTAATGAGGAAACTGATGACGGGCGGGACATGACACGCTATTCAGAGCTGCTCAACCAGGCCATTCATTCAATAATAGAGGTTAAGGAGGAGCAGGATATTGACAGTCTTTTTACCGGCAGGAAGACAACTGCACTGGTTAATACCATATCAGGCCTGGATGATTTTGAACTGATTGCATTTCTCGTCATCAGGGAGGCTTGATGCCTTGGCTGTGATATATAATTTTCCACCCAGGGCAGCCTTTGGGAAAATCATTCCCAAGAGCAGGATTTATTCGCATATCAATGTGTCCAGCCGGGTAAAAAAGATGTTTGCAACAGAGGTTGAACGCATACGCTGGGCATACAAACTTGCTCCAGAGACAATTAACCTGCCCGAAAAGGATGGAATAAGTGAAATTCAAGTCTTTGAAATCGAGCTCCGGACAGACGACCTGCATTACGAAGTGCTGAAAGTCATTGACCGGGCAATCCCCACCCCGATCCTGTTTGTATTAAAAAACAGTAACCAGCAGATTCGTTATGTTGCAGCATACAAGCGTCTTTCCCTTTCTGACAGCCATAAATGGGTGACAGGGGAGTATTTTGAAACAGAATGGATGGATGAGAACAGTAATGAACGGGTTGCTCTTCCAGTGGTGATTGATATGGCAATGCTGTACCAGTGCCTGCTTGAAAATGTTATGCCGTTTTCTCTGAGGGCTGGGGAAGATATGCAGCAGTTTGTAGAAAGAGGAGAGCGTTTTCTGGCATTAAGCCGAGAGGCAGACAGGTTACGGCACAGGCTGCAACGTGAAAGACAGTTTAACCGCAAGGTAGAAATCAACAGGAAACTGAAAATAATAATCAAGGAAATGGAGCAGCTTGGGGAGCAGGCTGCATGAAAGAACAGAAGATGTCGGAGTGGAAAGATATGGAAAAACTCAAGATGCACAGCCCGGATTTTACAGGTGAAAATATCAGAAAGCTGGCTGAACTTTTTCCAGACTGCGTAACAGAAAGCAGGGATAACAAGGGCCGTGTAAAGCGCGCTGTTGATTTTGACCTGCTCAGGCAGGAGCTTTCCAGTACGCTGGTTGAAGGCCCGCAGGAGCGTTACCGACTTGACTGGCCTGGTAAACGCGAGGCCCTCCTTACAGCAAATGCCCCCATTGCCAAGACCTTGCGTCCCTGCCGAGAAGAATCTGTGGACTTTGACACCACGGAAAATCTGTTTATTGAGGGTGACAACCTTGACGCCCTTAAACTGCTTCAGGAAACCTATCTTGGCAAGGTCAAGATGATATACATTGATCCGCCATACAACACCGGCAAGGATTTTATCTACCGGGACAGGTTTGCAAAGTCGGTTGATGATTACTTGCTGGATTCAGGGCAGGAAGATGAGGAAGGCAACCGGCTGGTGGCAAATACTGAGTCCAACGGACGTTTTCATTCAGACTGGCTCAGCATGATGTATCCCAGGCTGAAGCTGGCAAGGAACCTGCTTCGGGATGATGGGGTGATTTTTGTCAGTATTGACGATAATGAGGTGGCGAACCTGCGCAAGCTGTGTGATGAGATTTTCGGGGAGGAGAATTGTCTCGGAGTAATTATATGGAAAAAGAAAACTAACGGTAACAACATGGGCTACATACCGCCAGTCCATGATTATTTTTTGTGTTATGCTAAATTGGCGGCAGATAATTGCTTGTTGGGTTTTCCATTAACCAAAGATTTTATTAAGAAAAATTATCAAAATCCAGATAATGATCCTCGTGGGCCTTGGACGACATCTGACCTGTCTGCTAACCATAAAGGACCATATTTTCCTATAAAGAATCCCTTAACGGGGAAGGTTCATTATCCACCAGAAGGGAGATATTGGGTATTTGGCGAAGATGAAGTAAAAAAAAGGATTCGTGATGGAAGAATAATTTTTGGAAAAACAGGGAAGGCAAGTCCCGTTCAGAAAAAATTTTTATCAGAACGCAACTCTATACGGAAAAAAGCAGAATCATGGTGGGACTCTCACGGAATGAATGAGGATGGAACAAAAGAATTGGCTGAGCTATTAACAACTAAGGTTTTTGATCATCCCAAACCCTCTTTAACCATAAAACATCTTTGCAATATTGTTACCCAGAACGATGATCTAATATTAGATTTTTTTGCTGGCACTGCCACCACAGCCCACGCAGCAATGAAGCTCAACGCAGAAGACGGCGGCAACCGCAAATACATCATGGTTCAACTTCCTGAGCCTTGCGATGAAAAATCAGAGGCATACAAGGCAGGCTACAAGACCATTGCCGAGATCGGCAAGGAACGCATCCGGCGTGCCGCTGCAAAAATAAAAGAAGAACACCCAGACTGGAACGGCGACACAGGCTTCCGTGTCCTCAAGGTGGACTCTTCAAACTTCAAAGACATCTACTACAGCCCGGATGCAATCAAACAAACCCAGCTCGAACTCTTGAGAGATCACATAAAAGACGACCGCACACCTGAAGACCTGCTCTTTCAGGTGCTGCTTGACTGGGGCGTTGACCTTTCCCTTCCCATTACAAAAGAAATCATCGCAGGCATGGAGGTGTTCTTTGTAGATGACAACGCCCTTGCAGCCTGCTTTGAGAAAACAGGCACCGGCAAGCCTGGTATCACTGAGGATTTTGTAAAGGAGCTGGCAAAGCGTGAGCCATTGCGTGTGGTGTTTCGTGATCAGGGATTCAGGGATGACAGCGTGAAGATAAATGTGGAGCAGATTTTCAAAGTTCTGTCTCCTCATACGGAAGTAAAGACGATATGAGGACATCCGTGACGAGAGCGAAATTTCAGAAAACAGAAATGAATCCACAGGAGGCTCACAGACGGGGAATGAATTTTGATAATCTGGTGGGGTTGTGCGAGCAGACTCAACAGGCCATGCAGCGCCAGGCGGCAAGGTATGTTGATATTGCTCTTGTCGTCCGCAACTATCTGTTTGGCTGGTATATTGTCGAATTTGAAAATGCCGGCACAGAACGGTCAAAACTTTACGGTAAGGCACTGATTGACCGACTTTCTAACCGTCTCAAGCAGAGCGGTCTCAAGGGAATTTCCCCAACAAACTTGAGAAAATTCAGGGAATTTTACCTTGCATATCCTGAGATACAACAGGCACTGCCTGTTGAATTCCATGCACTGAAAAGAAAGGGGCAGAAGATACAACAGGCGCTGCCTGTCAAATCTGTAACGGATATGTTTTCCTCTGAGGAATTAACGGCGATTATGTCGGTGCTGGCAGACCATTTTGTGCTTGGCTGGACGCACTATGTTACCCTGCTGAGAGTTAAAGACCCTGAAGAGAGACGGTTTTATGAAATTGAAACAGTGGAAAACGGTTGGGGCTACAGGGAGCTTGAACGGCAGATCAATTCAGCTCTGTATCAGCGTCTTGCATTGAGCCGTGACCAAAAAGGAGTAAAGAAACTCGCGCAAAAAGGGCAGATAGTAGAAAAACCTTCAGATATCATTAAAAATCCATATATTCTTGAGTTTACCGGCCTGGAAGAGCGCACTGTTTACACAGAGCATGACCTTGAAACAACCCTGATCGACAAGATAGAGCAGTTTTTGCTTGAACTTGGCAAAGGGTTTCTGTTTGAAGCGCGTCAGAAGAGATTTTCTTTTGATAATCGCCACTTCTATGTTGACCTGGTTTTTTATAACCGACTGCTGCGGTGTTATGTGTTGATAGACCTTAAGGTTGGAGATTTGAAACATCAGGATCTGGGGCAGATGCAGATGTATGTGAATTATTTTGACCGTCATGTAAAAACGGAAGATGAAAATCCTACTGTGGGGATTCTGCTCTGCCTGAGCAAAAGTGATGAACTTGTTGATCTGACCCTTCCGAAAAACAGTAATATCCACGCATCGGAATACCAGCTTTATCTCCCGTCCAAGGAAGAGTTGAAAAAACAACTTGAAGAAGCTCAGAAGGAGTGGGAGGCAGCGCATGAAACTTAAATTCAAGATTCAGGAATACCAGACCAATGCAGTTAAGTCTGTAATTGACTGTTTTAAGGGGCAGCCAAACACATCGGGGATACGGTACAGGATTGATCCGGGGGTTAAGAAGGTCCAGGGGCATATCATGCAGGCTATTGAAAAATCCCCTGGATTCAAAAATGAAGATATAAAGCTCAGCGATGCTGAATTGCTGCATAACATCCAGACAGTACAGGTCAGGCAGAACCTTGCAATTTCCGATAAAGTCGTAAAGACCAAAGAGTCCCCGATCAACCTTGATATAGAGATGGAGACCGGCACTGGCAAGACCTATTGCTATATCAAGACCATATTCGAGATGAACAGGCGGTACGGATGGTCAAAGTTCATTGTGGTTGTTCCCAGCATTGCCATTCGTGAAGGAGTCTATAAAAGCCTTGAGATAACGGCAGATCATTTTCTTGAGCTTTACGGCAAAAAGGCCCGTTACTTCATCTATAATTCCAGGGCACTTCACAATCTGGAGGCATTTTCCTCTGATGCAGGCATAAATATAATGGTGATAAATGTGCAGGCGTTTAATGCCAGGGGCAAGGATGCACGCCGTATCTACGAGGAGCTTGACGAATTCCAGAGCCGCAGGCCCATTGATGTCATCAAGGCAAACCGCCCCATACTGATACTTGATGAACCTCAGAAGATGGAGGGTAAAAAGACACTGCAATCGCTGCGGGAATTTGATCCCTTGATGATCCTCCGTTATTCAGCAACCCACAAGACCTTGCACAATCTCATTCACCGTCTGGATGCCCTGGATGCATACAACCAGAAGCTGGTCAAAAAAATAGCGGTACGGGGTATTGCGGTTAAAGGTCTTTCAGGCACCAATGCATATCTCTATCTTGAATCCATTGAAATTTCAAAATGCAGCCCTGTTGCCCGCATGGAGATAGAGGTCAAGGGTAAGTCAGGGACAATAAAGCGTGTTATCCGCAAGACCCACAAGGGTGATAACCTGTTTGATATGTCAAACGGGCTGGAGCAGTACAGGGGTTTTGTGGTTTCAGATATAAACGCCGTCACTGACACTGTAAGTTTTACCAACGGAGTTGAAATTCAAAGCGGAGAGGCAACAGGCGACGTAAACGAGATGACCCTGCGCCGTATCCAGATCAGGGAGGCAATAAAGGCGCATTTTGAAAAGGAACGGGTACTGTTTTACAGGGGCATCAAGGTACTTACCCTGTTTTTCATAGACGAGGTGGCAAAATACAGGGATTACAGCCAGCCTGATGAAAAGGGAGAGTATGCAAGGATTTTTGAAGAGGAATACAGGGCATATAAGAAGGAGGCAGGCCTGCTGCTTGAGCCTGAATACAGAGAGTATCTTGACAGTATCGAGGTTGGCAGTACCCATAACGGTTATTTTTCCATAGACAAAAAGACAAAACGGCTGGTTGACCCAAAGATGAACAAGACCGAGATGAAGAAGGGAGAGGCCAGCGATGTTGACGCCTATGACCTGATTCTCAAGGACAAGGAGCGCCTGCTTTCATTTGAGGAGCCTACGCGCTTTATCTTTTCCCATTCGGCCCTTCGGGAGGGCTGGGACAATCCCAATGTATTTGTGATCTGTACTTTGAAACACAGTGACAGCACCATTTCCAGGAGGCAGGAGGTGGGGCGGGGGCTTCGCATAGCAGTTGACAGATATGGAGAGCGCCAGGATGATCCTGCAACCGTGCATGAAACCAATGTGCTGACCGTTGTAGCAAATGAGAGCTACAACGATTTTGTGTCAGGGCTTCAGAAGGATATCAGTGAATCACTTTCCCGGAGGCCAAGGGTTGCTGATGCAGCCTATTTTGAGAACAAGGTTCTTCTGACTCCTGAAGGAGAAAAGAAAGTTACACCCCAGATGGCGAAACAGATTTACAGATACCTGGTAAAGAACGATTACACGGATGATAATGACAGGATAACGCAGAAATATATTGATGACTCAAAGGCAGGCACACAGCAGCCCCTTCCTGAAGATTTGCAGTCATTCTCGGAGCAGGTATTTGCCTTGATAAATAGTGTTTATACAGATGCCATGCTGCCTGTTCCTGAAAATGAGCGCAGGGCAAAGCCAAACCGTCTGAATGACAACTTCAAGAAAAAGGAATTCAGGGAGCTATGGAACAGGATTAACAGAAAGGCGGCATATACAGTCCATTTTGACAGCAAAGAGCTGGTGGAAAAGTGTGTGGCAGCCTTAAACAGGAATCTTCGTGTCAAGCAAATGCAGTACACAATTCAGGCAGGCGAACTGAAGGACGGGATAGGAGACAATGAAATCAGGGAAGGCAGGGCATTTGAGCAGACAAACAGCAAAACAGAGTCCGAAAACGTTTCCGTCCATTCTGCCGTAAAGTACGATCTCATTGGCAAGATTGCTGAGTCCGTGCAGCTTACACGCCGCACAGTCTCTGAAATACTTATGTGCCTTGAAAAGCCGGTATTTGCACAGTTCAGGATCAACCCAGAGCATTTCATTTCAGAGGCAGCAAGGCTGATAAACGAACAGAAGGCCACAGTCATTATTGAACGCCTCTCATACGACGCAATAAACGAAACCCACGACATTGATATCTTCACCCAGGCTCAGACCAGACAGGATTTCAGCAAGGCAGGTAGTCCGCTCAGACGGCACATATACGACTATGTAATAACTGACTCAAAAGTGGAGCGGGGTTTTGTAAATGAGCTTGACACCAGTGATGAGGTGGTGGTTTATGCCAAGCTGCCCCGCGGATTCTTCATTCCTACTCCTGTGGGCAACTACAATCCTGACTGGGCAATAGCCTTCAGGGAGGGCAGAGTACAGCATGTCTATTTTGTGGCTGAGACAAAAGGCTCAATGTCTACAATGGAACTGCGTGAGATAGAAAAGACAAAGATAGAATGCGCCCGCAGGTTCTTTGACGAGATAAACAGGGAGATTCAGCCCAAAAATGTGAAATATGACGTGGTGGACAGTTACAGCAAACTGATGGAGATAGTGGGGGTGAAGATGTAACGACAAAGTCACTTGCCAATAAGACAGCAAATCGAAAGCGCAGTGGATTGGCAGGCAAGTACAGCAACTGATTAGGTTTATTTGATTTTGAGATCACGTTTTGCCTCATAAGACAACTTTTTTAAACAATCTATAGTTGCTGCAGCTTCATTAGCGATCCATTCATAAAGATTCTCGTTGTTTTCCGTAGCCTTTTTCTTTCTGTCGTACTCATTTAAGATATCCACAGCCTTAGAACTTAACTGAAACGAGGCTAAATCATAAAGCTTTTCAAATTCACGAGAAAATTTTTTCCTATCTTTCTCAAGCTTTTTCTTCTTTTCGGCCGGAATTTCTTCATGTAACTCATACGCATCCAGATGTTCTATCGCATACTTTTTTAGGTGATGTAACGATTCAAATAGCTGTCCATATACTTCATATTTTTTCTCCCACCATTTTTCTTCGTAGAACCGTCTTATTGATAGACGTACCGTAAGAATTGATGTGACGACTGCTACTGCCAAGCTTGGCAACACAACTTTAAGAATATCAAGGAACCAGTCCGGCATTTGGTGAACCTCACAGTATAATAGGCTGAAGGCAGCCTATCCCAATAGCTCTAAACATCAGCCTAATCCATTATAGATTAATTATTTATTTCACCAAATTACAATATTTCCGTGAAAATCACCAATACAGATAATGGAATACCAAGCACAATTTCATATAACCCAGGATTTGAAGCTCCACCTTTCTGCCCTGCATTTCCTGCCTGCAAGCAAGGGAAAATCATGAAGCTCACCATTATCCATAACGAATTCTCAGATTTATTCAACCACCTAATCAAAATCCCCCAAAAACTTAGCCTCACCCCCCTTGTAAAATTCTTATAGCCTTTTCCATTTTTACTAACAATATAGCCCCCTATACCAGTAGTATCATCTCTGTTCTCCATCCTTTATTCAAAAAATCTTCCTTCTCTTTTGAAGTTATTTTCAGCATATAGCGTTTAATCAAACTCAAAAGGAGGTC
This sequence comes from Deltaproteobacteria bacterium, assembly GCA_015494395.1. Classification (GTDB taxonomy): domain Bacteria; phylum Desulfobacterota; class Dissulfuribacteria; order Dissulfuribacterales; family QOAL01; genus S144-17. The sequence goes on along the minus strand of WGBG01000133.1, from coordinate 8,274 downwards.
AATAATGACTATCGAGACAATTTTACAGAATTATCTGACTCAACCAAAACTGGAACTTGGAGACAGGAAGGAATATGCGGGTGCAAGTGACGTGGCACAGTGTCCCCGGAAGGTCGTGTTGACCAAAACACAGCCTGTGGAAATAGACCTTCCAACACTGCTTCGCTTCGAACGAGGGAACATGGTGGAGCGTATTGTGGAAAATGCTCTCAGTTACGCTGGGGTGTCATTTGAAAAGCAGATAGAAGTTGTACATCCTGAACATGAAAATCTGATAGGGCATTTGGATTTTGTATTTTTCAGGCAGGATGAAATAGCAGTCCTTGAGACCAAATCTGTAAGCAGGATGCCGGATATACCGCATACGTCATGGATAGAACAAATCCATTTTCAGATGGGCCTGATGGCTCTAAATGATACACGGAAAGTGCGTGGCGCAATACTGGCAGTTGACCTTTCCAGTGGCAGATTTGAGCTGTTTGATAACTTCCTGCCAAACAAGGCTCTCTTTAACGGGCTTGTACAGAAAGCATTGCACATATGGCAGGCTGTTAATGGAGATGTAGAGCCGGATACAGAAGAAGGCCCTTTGTGTGTGGGCTGTGCTTATCAGGAGAACTGTCCTGAATTTGTCGGGCAGGATGTTGTGGAGTTGCCTATCAAGCGGGAAGTAGAGGATTACTTGGCTCTGAAAGAAAATCTTAAAATCATGAAGGCGGAAATAGATGGCCTTAAAAACTTCATAAATAAGGCTGTCAAACCATTCGGTGAAGCAAGGGTGGGTGAACATTTAATTAAGCTGAGTTCATCAAGCAGAACAGGTCTTGATACAAAAGCCCTCAGGGAAGCATATCCTGATATATATGAGCAGTTCAAGAAAACGAGTCATTTTACTCGGCTATATGTGAAATAGAATGTAGTTAAAATTCTTGCAAATAAACTTGATAATGGGGTCACCTGTCTCGGGATGGGTGGCCCCAATTTATTTTTAAAGGAGATTTATCATGTCGAGCAAGATTGTTACAGAAGCAGAAGTAATCAGTGTGCCAGCGGTACCATTTACAGAGACATTCCACCCAGTTCATCACAGGGAAGTCATTGCTGTTATGAAGGAGAGTATCCGGCAGACTGGATTGGAGATCGTTAATTCACATTACACCCTGGCAAGAGATGGTATGCAGTTTTTCGCTGTATGGGATCTGTCTGAGGGCAATGGTGAAATGTGCTGGTCGATTGGGATCAGAAATTCAATGGATAAGTCTCTTGCCTTGGGCATAGTATCCGGTACTCGGGTATTTGTATGCTCAAATCTGGCTTTCAGTGGTGATTTCATTGAATTTAGGAAGCACACTAAGGGGCTGGATTATGATGAGCTGGAGTTCCTGGCTTTCCGGTCAACACGGAAAATAATACATAACCTGACGGAATTTCAGGCGTGGCACGAAGGCTTGAAGAACCATTACCTGTTAGAGACTGATGCACGTTTATTGCTGGTGGATGTCATGCAGTGCGGTGTATTCCCACCGAGTAAATTTGCACGTTTCTGTGAACTCTACTTCGGCAGACGTGGGGCTACCATGTTTGAATTTCACGAAGCCTGTACCAATATCCTGAGAGGCACCAATTTACAGGTTATGCCCCGCAGGAACAAAATTCTAAACAGCCTCATTGATATTTACCTCTGGGGACTTGAGGATATTCAGAATATATCTCCTCTTGGTGACTTTCTGGAACAGAGGGCATCATCAAGAGCTATACCATTATCACCATAACATTTTTAGCCCGCCGCCCCCCCCAAAAAACATAACCTTTAAAACTTAAAAACCATGAAACAGGGTGTGCCAGCCTCAAGGGATTGGTGCGCTCTGTTAAATATTTGAAGAAAGGAGAATCAAAATGTTCAGGGAAAAAGCAATAGAGGTAAACCGTCTTCTGATAAGCAGGGGAAAGGAAATAATTCAGTGTAAGCAGTTTGGTGGACAGCCTCCCCTTTATGGATACAAGCCGCAGTATCTACTTGATGCAGTAAACGAAGTGTTCGGCCCTGAGAACTGGTATTTTGAGCTTCACGATACGCAGGTTATTCAGTTTTCGGAAAACGGAGAATCAGGGCAGGTTATTGCAAAGGTTGAAGTGTTCATGAGGGCAAGTGAGGAACAAGAGTTCTTCTCACATGGGATTCAATACGGTCAGTCAAACATCATTCACGGGAACATAGGAGACGCCACAAAGGGTGCCATCACAGATGCCATTGGCAAGGGTTTCAGCCTGTTTTCAATAGGCTCACAAGCGTACCGTGGAGAGCTTGAGTCTATTTATAACGCTATTGAGACTGGAAAGCCCAATAACAACTCATACAATGATAGGCAGCCAGCATCCCAACATAGTGAATCAGAACCTGCCATAGACGATGAGTTGCCAGAATTACCAAATGTGGTCTATGAGTATGATAAAAGCGGGCTGGTGCTTGCACGAGGCGAGACATACCCTAACAGGTTTCTGTTAAAACGTCTGGGCTTCCGCTGGATGCAGGAACACAAGGCATGGGGGCTTGAACGGGCAGCCTGAATAAACGCAATATAAAAATCTTGAAGGCTCTGTGTAGATTGGCATAGGGCCTTTTTTATTTCAACAAGGAGAAAAAACATGAATGAAATACAACACGTTATCGTAGAGATTCAATACCTTGAGGAACTTCTTGAAATGCTGGAATGGTGTTGGGAATAAGAATATGGGCTGGAGAAGCTTCCAGCCCTTTATTTGAGGGAGCTATGCGGATAATGCCTTAAGAGCCTTGTCAGCAGCAAAATTGAGCCGATAACCTTTGTCGATATTTTTCTTTATCTGCCTGATAATCTCCACTTGCCCTTCAGTATAATATCGGTAGCTCATGTTGCCGCAGACGATTCTATCCACCTGCCCAATAAATTTTTCCCAGTTTCGAATGCTCTTGGGACTAGCCCCGGTAAGTTTGCTCACCTCGCCTATTAGGTACGTTTTGTTGTCCATATCATCACCTCTGAATCCATAATTGGTAGCAGCCATAAAAAGCACAGGCTGCACATTTGTTTCTATTTATAAATTCAGTGTGTTTATTCCAGACAAGGTGATGCTGGCGTGGTCTGGCAGTGCCCCTTCAGATAATGAGACATCCTGTAATTAACGATCCTCGCCACTATTACTCCCATCAATGCCTTTTAAAAGATGCCTTTGAGGGAAGGGATTTAACCTACTTATTCATTAAACAGAAGCCTCTAAAAAAATAAGGAGAGGCATCATAGAAAAAATCTTCTAAAAAATGGGGCCTTATGATTTTGTTATCAGATATAGTGAAAGAATTTAAGGATGACTTCATGCGCCGATATGAACATGAAATCCTGCCAAGTCATCAGTCAGCGCTATCGGCATGGGAAAAATGCAGGACATTTAACAATAAAATTATGCTGATCGAGTGTAAAAAATGCGGAAACAAGAATTTCGTTCCGCATTCCTGCGGTCATAGAAATTGTCCGCATTGCCAGAATTATGAGACGGACGAATGGATATACCGGCAAAAAAACAAGTTATTACCTGTAGAACATTATCTTATAACTTTTACAATGCCATCAGAATTAAATAGATTCGCTTGGGAGCACCAAAAGGACGTTTACTCTGAGTTGATTGTACAAGCCTGGAATATAATCAAGTGTTTTTTTGGGTCTGAAAACGGCATGCCAGGCGCTATTGCCGTACTTCACACCCATACACGCGATTTACGTTATCATCCCCACGTACATTTCCTGGTTCCGAATGTGATCATTGATATTGAACACAACACCGCAAAATTAGAGGTTGATTTTTTCTCTGATTTAGAAAAGTTAGGCTTGGAGTTTGGTGGTCTTGTGTTGATGGCACTGAAAAAAAGACTGGAAAAAAAGAATATACTCCCTCCGACACCTAAATGGGACAATTGGAAAATAAACTGCAAAAACGTTGGGGCCGGAGAGGAAGCGCTTTTATACCTCGGACGCAATTTATATAAAGGCCCTTTGCTGGAGAAAGACATTATTTCGTGTTCGGATGGTAATGTTACATTTGAATATGTAGATACTCACACAGGAGAAGTACGTCGTAAGACAGTAAAAGGGGCTGATTTTTTACTGTCACTTCTTCGGCATGTACTCCCCAAAAATTTCAGGCGAGCGCGCAATTTCGGATTCATGAGTGGTAACAGTAAGGATGGAGATAAAATAAAAAACATTCTGAACATGTTTATACCGCCAATACAGCAGAGAGCAAGCTTATCTGAACCACCACAGCGTCCTCAATTTAAATGTAGCTGCTGCGGCAGTCCCATGAAAATAATTGCCACCAAAATTGAAAAATACATACCGCCTGCAACCAATGTAACAGACAGAATGAGGATGTAGATAAATGTCTATGGTCATACATGCCATAATTGTTCTGATAGGCGGGGATGTCCCGAGGATGTCGCTCGCCCTAAATTCGACCTTACTAAATAAAAACGGCTATTTTATGCATATTACTTTAATATCAGCTATAAAATTTCCTTTAATTGACCTTAATTGTCCAAAAATAATGTTTATCACTGAATATTTTGTTAAAGATTGGCAGATTAGGCATAAAAAGATATTTTCATATAACCACCCCTACAAATAATCCCCCCCTGCTTAATAATGATCTCAGAATAGTCCATGTATTACCTGCATCTATATTATTCTTAGTTATCCTTACTCGTTACTCATGTATGCCATAAATCATTCCTCCTTACCTTAAATATTCAAAAAGAAAATCTTTCAGTTCAGTCTCATTTTTAGGACTAAAGGGATGCATGGTACTCAAAAATTCTCATATTCGAGACTGTGTTTGATGTCGTGTGGTTTCTTGAAAGGTAAAAAAAATATAAAAAATCTTATTATTTTAACAGGTTATTGTAGATTTTGGATGCTGGCACATACAATGCAATATAGAAAATTAAATAAAGTGCTGCGCAGGACTGAAAACAAAAATACTCAAGGAGGAATTTATATGTCACCAAAAATGATTGCAAGAACCGATGTGGAACAAATTATCAAAGGACTGAAACCCAAGACACTGGCTAACCTCAACAGTTTAGGGAAAGGCCCCAATTTTTATAAAATCGGACATAAGGCTTACTATGATGTTGACGACCTTATGGCCTGGGCAAAGGCACATAAAATCAAAACCAATGAAGGAATGGACTGAGTACATGTCCTTCGAGTATCTGATAGTAGCGTTCTGTTTTATAAGGCGATATGGGTTGGGAGATTGAAGGATATTAGCAAAATCAAATAGGAAAACACATTTTGCCCATCCCGTAGAAGTGACATGAAATTGCGGGATGGGCTATTTCAGATTCAAAATTTCCACTGACTCAACGACTTCTTGCTGTAAGTATAATCTTCCCGGATCACCCCAATGGAAAAAGATTAATTTGCATCCGGTTCTTCGTCATAAGCATCTAATGGCTTAATGTCGTATTTTTTGCACCAACGGGAAATTGTTTGTGGGGATATGCCAAACATTTTGGCAACGACCTTCTGGCTCTTATGTTGTTTGACAATATGATAGGTAAGCCACTCTTTAAAATATTTCTTAGGGGAAATTTCGTCCATGTTACACAAATTGGGGGGATGGGTTGGTAACGATGATGGCTCAGATGGCTCAGCTGCTTCTTGGTCCGGCTGAACTAAATCCTCGTGAGGTATGTCGAGACTGGCAATTTCTTCAATATAAGCTACTTTACCATGTACATCAAGCAAGCAACCATCCAGTGTTAGCTCGTTTTTAGCGATGTGCGATAAAATATTCCCACTGAGACATGGGTCCTGATGGAAATGTTCGCAGAACCGCCAAAATTCCTTGTATAAATCTTCTAACAGTTCATCATGACAATCTTTTAGCTTAATTGTATCGTCACTCAGCAGAACGGGAAATTTTTTTTCAATACCATTATTGTAAAAGGGTGAATTTTTTATGAAAAAAATAGGATTACGGAGCTTTTCCCTAAAGTGGTCTACATCAAACGGTATATAATTAACATAGGGAGAATCTTCTATGAAATCATTCATGGTGAGAGCAGGTTGGTTCTCTTGTATATATTGGTGCCATTTTCGATTTAATTCTCTAATATTACCTTGCCAAGGCTGGCAGAGGCATTCAAGTAGTTGCCACCCTAAAACCTCATGTTCTCCACAAAAATGCCGCATAAGATAGAGTATATCTTTTCTCCGTTTATGCAGAGGTGGAATTTGAATTTTATCGAACCGCTCCCAGAAATCCTCTCTGAATCTTTTTTTGGAGACATTGCTGGTGCCTATAATAAAGGTATCAACAGTCTCTTCATCAGTAGCCCCAACCCTGATAATTTTTTTGGTATCTAAAAAGGTAAGCAACTTGGCCTGGATGTAGCGTGGCAATTCACCTATTTCATCAAGGACAGCTATACCATCTTTAGCTGCACCAAGGAGACCTATTTTATCTTTGGTGGCACCAGTAAAAGCCCCTTTTTTATACCCAAACAGTTCCGATTCCACCAGACTGCGTGATATGGAGGCACAATTTATGATTCTGTAATTGAGCTGAGGGTTATTGGTAGCTTTTTTAGCGTACTCAATGATGCGTTTATACATCAAGGTCTTGCCAGTACCGGACGGCCCCAGTATTAAAATAGGGTATTTTGGGGGGAACTCTGGTGAGCGACTTAGAAGGGCATCCAATTCACGCAAGGTGCTTTTTAATCCAGGTGTATGTAGAAATTTTTCATCACTCACAAGGCCACCTAATATGCATATCACGCGTCCATTTACGTAATCTTAAACAGTTTTCTTCAATTTATCCAAATAATCTGCCCATGCCTGCATCATTTTAATACGTTTCTCAAGGTGTTGTGCATGATTATAAGCGGCTTTTACAGTGTTACGTTCAGCATGAGCAAGTTGACGTTCTATTACTTCTGATTCCCACCCCAATTCATGTAAAAGAGTGGATGCCATAGCGCGAAAGCCGTGGACTGTCATCTCGTCTTTGGAGTATCCCATTCTGCGCAAAGCCGCCAGAAGAGTATTGTTGCTCATGGGACGTTCGACGGTTCTCAAGCTTGGGAAAACATACCTGCCCGTCCCTGTTATTGGCTTAAGTTCTTTTAATACCTCTATGGCCTGTGAAGAGAGAGGAACTATATGGGGGCGCCTCATCTTCATTTTTCTGGCAGGGATCTTCCAGAACGCCTCCTCAAAATCAATTTCAGCCCATTCTGCTTTTCTTAATTCACCAGGTCTAACAAATACGAGAGGAGCAAGTTGCAGGGCACATTTAGTCAATATATTGCCTTGATAACCATCAATGGCACGTAACAAGGCTCCAACCTCTTCTGGGGCTGTGATAGTTGCCATGTGCTTAGTCTGCGTTGAAGATAATGCCCCCCTTAAATCGGCTGTATAATCACGTTCGGCACGTCCCGTAGCAACTGCAAATCGAAAAATTTGGCTGCAAATCTGATTTACTCTGTGGGCAGTTTCAACGGCTCCTCGGTCCTCAATGCGTCGTAAAACACTTAATATTTCAGGGGGAGTTATACTATCTATCGGTCTGTTGCCAATAAAAGGCAAAACATTCTTTTCCAGACGTCGAATTGTGGTTTTGGCGTGTTGTTCAGACCATGCGTTTTTTGCTTTTGCAAACCATTCAAGAGCCACTGTGTTGAAAGTGTTTTCTCCATTACCTGTCAGTTTATATTTTTCTTCTTTTTTAAAGCGGGAAGGGTCTATTCCATTTTTAAGGAGTTTGCGTGCTTCGCTATGCAGACGTCTTGCCTCAGCGAGGGAAATCTCAGGATACACACCTAGGGCAAGCGTTTTACGTTTTCCGCCAAAGCGATAATCAAAACGGAAATATTTACTACCCGCCTCGGTGACCAAAAGATACATACCTTTTGAGTCGGACAATTTATATTTTTTTTCCTTAGGAGCGGCATTTTTTATTTGGATGTTTGTAAGAGGCATGACGGTATCTCACTTTTTATTTTTAAATATACCGTCAAAGATACCGTCAGAAGTGACGGGATGTCAATGCTTTTATCAGGAAAAAGAGGGAGCATTGAGGAATGTAGGTTTGCCACAATGCTCGTATTCTTCGGGAGTTAAGGGATATTTAAGGAATTGTTAGGCTGGTAAAATGGTGGAGGCGGCGGGAATCGAACCCGCGTCCGGAAGCATTCCACTCAAGCGTCTACGTGCGTAGTCTGGTTTTTAT
>WGBG01000132.1 GCA_015494395.1 Deltaproteobacteria bacterium | reverse complement strand
TTTCAGGGCTTGAGCCTGACAGGGATATTCAAATAGTTTACACGGGGCTAAGGCCAGGAGAAAAATTGTATGAAGAGCTGTTTCATGAGAATGAAGATCTGAAGACAACCCCTCACACCAAAATTTTGTTATCCACTACCAGAAATGTTAACTGGCATCAGCTACAGCACCAGCTGAAAAGATTGCAGAAGGCATGCAAACGTGGCGATCTTATAGTAGTACGTGAATGCCTCAAAGATATAGTTCCTGAATATAGTTATGATTGTGAACTGTACAGCAAGGCGGCGTAAAAAAGTGAATTTTTCATTATCCACTTGGGCCCGCCGCAGTTTTGTCTACTATTTGGCGACGGGCCTATTGTAAGGGTCTTGCGACCTTACTCTCCTATTGTGATGGTCACATCGTCAAACCACATAGTTCCTGTGGTTTCATACAGGCATGCAAATGGCATTACCGCGATGATGTCTTTGTTCCAAGTCTTGGTGACCTGTTTGAGTTGCCAGTTGAAGTCTCCAGTGGGGAACTGCAGTTCATCTGGGTGGAACCACTGATATGATCCGTCAGCGAATATAATTTTGAAGAGATAGCCGTTTATCCATGCATTTGGGCCTACATTATTTCCTTTTGCCCATCCACCCAGTGTAAGTGTTCTTGGGTACGGTGTTTCGAATTGGACCAACTGTCCAGCCCAGTAGGCATTGCTGCCGGTATTATTTGTGATTTTGAGTGAATTCTGTCCTGAATGGGCCTCAGTGTCATCCCAGTATCCAGGCGAAGAGTTTGTGGCAATACCTGAACCGTCCGGGGCCCAGTCATTGATTCCCCATCCAAGGGGTGCCTCACTGCTTATGTCCAAGGAGGCGTTATAAACCAGGGGCTCTTTTCCAGTAGTGATAAATATATCATCAAACCACATGGTTCCTGTGGTTTCATACAGGCATGCAAATGGCATTACCGCGATGATGTCTTTGTTCCATGTTTTAGTGACCTGTTCGAGTTGCCAGTTGAAGTCTCCAGTGGGGAACTGCAGTTGATCTGGATGGAACCACTGATATGATCCGTCAGCGAATATAATTTTGAAGAGATAGCCGTTTATCCATGCATTAGGGCCTACGTTGTTCCCTTTTGCCCATCCACCCAGGGTAAGTGTTCTTGGGTATGGTGTCTCGAATTGAACCAACTGTCCAGCCCAGTAGACATTGCTTCCGGTCCTGTTTGTGATTTTGAGTGAGTTCTGTCCTGAATGGGCCTCAGTATCATCCCAGTATCCAGGCGAAGAGTTTGTGGCAGCACCTGAATTCTGAGAGACCCAGTCATTGATTCCCCATCCCGTTGGATTGGCATCCCCATCCTCTATGGAACCATTGAGTACGACATTTTTATCATCATTACATTTTGATATTGGAGAACCCCCATCGATTTTAAACATTACCTCATCTGACAGGGGACTTTCCTGACCGGCCAAGTCCACTGCTGATACAGCAAAATAATAGATGAGTCCATTATGGAGATTGGTTACTGTATAATTCGTGCCAACTATGTTGGTCACAGAATCAGTATATTGTCTGCTGTTTGTGCCATAGTACAGGACATAGTGAGATATATCCGGCTCAGGGTTTGCCTGCCAGTGAATGGTAACGTTGGCACCAAACGCAGCAGATGCAAGACTGTAGAGTAAAAAGAGATTTGCTAAAATAAATTTATAGAACAGGGAGGTGATATTAATATTTTTTCTATTGCTAAGATTTGCTATTTTTGGTTTTCGATTATAATTTCTTGATATCATTATATTTTTTGTTAGCATCTTTTCTGCCTCCAAGTTTGTTCCCGTTTTGCTTTTTAAATAAAGGCAAGGGACATACCAATAGAGGGCTCATGCGTGTGTAGTGAATGAATTATCAAACAGTTCCCGCTATCAACGAATCTGTCATACTGATAGGCCGCCCGGACCGGTCTTCAATTGAATAGATGATGCTTGCTTCAATGTATTGATTTTGTTTTAAAAGTCTTTTTTCGTACCTTGCGGCCGGCCTTTTAGTCTATATCGTTTTCCACGGGTGTTTTGCCCTTGGTCTTGCATGGCATTGCATGGGAACAAAAAACACCTTGCCTTAAGCAGTATGTGTGCCGGGAATTCAGTTCCTTTTTTTGAATTATTTTTGAACACCCTGAGCGGTGAGGCCTCTTTTGCGGAATGCAGCAATTCAGACAATCGCTCAAAAAAAGCTCAGCGTTCAAGGCTCAAAATAAAAGAGGGTATGTTTGTTTTCAGTGTCCGACCTTGAGCTTCAAGCTAACTTCCATGGTCAGTGGGGCAAACACCATGTCATGAAAGTTTAGGGGGAGAGTTGGGTGGGATGAGTTTTATGTGTGTTGATGGGACGAGACAGGTACGAACCCTGGTAAAATAGTAAGCGCTTTATGAACCCCATCTGTTTTTTCGAAAGTTCATGGGGCATAGTAACTCTAAAAATTTTTGGAGGAACGCTATGTCCCAGTTTCAGTCTTCTCTCAATGCCAGCAATAAACCAAGTACTGCCTTTTGGAAAGCCCATGTGAAGGCATTGCGGGGCAGTGGTCTTAATCGTGCTGAGTACTGCAGGCGTCACAAGCTTTCTTATCATGCCCTGACCTATTGGAATAAGAAACTTAAGGATAGAGGGTGCGATTCTGAGTCAAGCACCGTAGTACCTGTAATGGCAGTCCGACAGATGGCATGTCCGTCACATTCCCCTGTCCGGATCAAGTTCAGGCAGCAATTCACCATAGAGATAGAGGAAGGCTTTGATGAATCACTTCTCAGGAAAATTATCACGGCCCTGGAGGGGTTATGATGTTTCCGGCTTTTCTTGGGGTAAAGGTCTATCTTGCTGCAGGAGTAACAGACCTGCGCAAATCCATCAATGGCCTGTCCATGCTGGTTGCAGACTACCTGGAACTTGATGCATTTTCCGGACACCTGTTCGCATTCTGTAATCGCAAGCGGGATATGGTCAAGGTGCTTTACTGGGATCGGAATGGGTTTTGTCTGTGGCACAAGCGTCTAGAGAAAGACAAATTCCTTTGGCCGGATACAAAAGAGGATGTACTTGCCATAGAGGTCAGGGAATTGCAGTGGTTGGTGGAGGGGTTGTCATGGTATCAACCAGAGGCCCATGCCAGTCTGCAATTTTCCATGATTTCATAAAAATAATAGTACTTATTTTTTGTGAAAAAATATTGCAAATTTTCATTAATATGCTATATTTAGTTCATGATTTCAGCGAGTTCAATATTACCTGATGACCCAAACGAGCTAAAAGGAATCATCTTGCAGCTACAGCAAGAGGTTGCCGAAATCAAGACTCGTTATGAAGAAGAAGTCAGGATTCTCTACGAGCAGATTAAACTGCTTCGTCAGCAGCTTTTTGGCCGCAAGAGCGAGAAATCACCAAACAATTATCTCAATATACACATCAAGCCTCTATTTGATATTCCTGAACCTGAAGATGAAGCAGAAGAGATAATCGTTCCGGCCCATACCCGTAAAAAAGGCGGGCGCAAGCCTCTTCCAGACGATCTTCCAAAGGTAGAGGTGGTGCATGACATCCCGGAAGAGGAAAAGATTTGCAGCTGCGGCTGCATTAAAAAACGTATTGGCGAGGAAGTATCTGAACAACTGGACATCGTACCCGCCAGGATACAGGTTATTCGCCATATCCGTCCCAAGTATGCATGCAGCAACTGCCAGTGTGACAATACAGAAGATTCTCCAGTAAGCATAGCGCCTGTTGAGCCACAGATTATCCCGAAATCCATAGCCTCACCGGGCCTTCTGGCACATATACTGGTAAGCAAATTTGTTGATCATCTTCCTTTTTACCGTCAGGAAAAGCTGTTCAGGCGCATAGGCGTGGATATATGCCGCGCTACCATGTGCAGATGGGCAATACAGGTTGCAACTGCATGTCAGACTCTGCTTAATCTGATGCAGGATGAACTTTTAACCGGTTTTTACATAAAAGCTGATGAAACCACCCTTCAGGTTCTGCAAGAACCTGGGCGTTCGCCCACAACAAAGTTTTATATGTGGGTTTTTCGACGAGGAGACCCGAAAAAAACCATATTGATTTTCAAATATGACGAAACCCGAAGTGCAGATGTACCTCGTAAATTTCTTCTGGGTTTCAAGGGGTATGTCCAGACAGACGGATACGCTGGCTATGATTTCCTGGACACATGGGCTGACGTGCGTCATATGGGCTGCATGGCACATGCACGGCGTAAATTTGCAGATATCATTAAAGCCCAAGGCAAAAAGCGCAAGAAAAACGGCAGTGCAGATGTCGCTATTGCCTATTTTAGCAGGCTGTATGCTATTGAAAAAGAGGCCAAAGAGAAGAACTATTCGCCTGAACAGATATATAAACTTCGACAGGAAAAGTCCAAGCCGATCCTGGAGGAGTTCCATGCATGGTTATTGAAGAGGGCCCCACATGTGTTGCCAAAGTCCCTGCTTGGGAAGGCCATATAATACTGTCTGGATCAATGGTCACGGCTGACAGTGTATCTTGAGGATGGCCGTTTATCCATAGACAATAATGCAACTGAAAATGCCATCCGGCCCTTTGTTCTTGGCCGGAAGAACTGGCTATTCTCCGCAACCCCTGAAGGGGCAGAGGCCAGTGCAACACTGTTCAGCCTTCTGGAAACTGCAAAGGCAAATGGACATGAACCGTACAGTTACATCAGATTCATTTTTGAAAAATTGCCTTATGCTGAAACATTGGAAGAATACGAAGCGCTGCTTCCCTGGAATGTGAATCCCAAAAAGCTGGCTATCGAGGTGATAGACACAGGGGTTTAATGAAGCGCTTACGTAAAATATGGGTGTTGGGTGCTATTTCCCCTTGTATCTCAGGCGAGTTAGCAGCAAGGTGGGGCTGCTATGTTTGCTGTTATGGGGGGCTTAGGTCTCATCAAGGTATAACGATTTTATCTTATTGTTCGCTATGAGAAAAAGGACGGTGGCTATGGCAAGGGTAATATAAAAAAAGGCCTCACCTTGTTTTGATGCCCCCCAGAAGATTGTTCCGCAAATTAACTGCAACACTCCATATCCTGTGGAGACCTTCCAGTGGGCAATCCCTGCCTCATTCGCCAGTACCTGATACAGATGACGCCGGTGGGGTGTTGTAAGACTCATGCCTTTACTGATGCGTTCCTTCATGGTGATCATCTCATCAGCATAGAACGGAAATAAGAAGGAGGTGAGCAGGCAAACCTCTGTTAAAGATTCCCCATTGATTAAGACCAGCATGGCAAACATAAAACCCAGCAGTACACTGCCCACATCTCCCATGAAGACCTTGGCGTGGGGAAAATTAAACGGTAAAAAACCGATACAGGACAATACGATGCACAGGCATAGTGCCGTCCATTGGCTCGGTACGCCTTTAGCCTGGCCATATATGGCCAAAAGCAGAAAGGCTACTATTCCGGTAAGTCCGGCAATTCCATTAATCCCATCCATAAAGTTATAAAAGTTGGCCGTCCCTACTATAAAGACCGAGGCCACAAGAGACAGGAAAAAAACCGCCGTCGGGTCATTCCAGAGTTTCAAGAGTGGGAATAGTCCATGATAATGCAATGAATACAAGGAGAGAAATGCGGCCATAAACTGTGCCACAAGGCGGAACATCGGGGATATCTCTATCCTGTCCCCTACAAGGCTAATAAGAGAAAGTACACTTACTGATATCAAAAAGAGTAGTGGAATCTGTAAGGCTAACCCACAAAGGATGAATGCGACAAGTATACCTATTCCACCTCCCTTGGGTGTGGGTGTGGCGTGGGAACTGCGTTCGTTAGGGCGATCTACCAACCCGATTTGGTATGCACATCTGCTTACAATCCAGGCACCTCCACCTCCGATTAAAAGGGCAAGCCCTGGTAACCATGGGTGTTGCTGAATCATGATGAACAAATCAGCTAACATCTTTACCCTTCTTGTAAAAACCAGTGGGCAGTTTTAGCCAGTTCTTCATCCAGGGAAAAAGGAGGATTCCAGCCCAGAACCTGTTGGGCCTTTGAAATGTCAACCTGAAGATTTCCAAGCAGGCGTTTTGCCATGTCTTTTTTCCCGGTGGCCTTTGCTGCGGCGTTAATCATCCAGGCGGGCACTGGAAATAATCGAGCTTTAAACCCCATGGCCTTTGCGGTCCGCCGTAAAAGTTCTGATGTTGATACATCTTCACCGTCAGATACCAGGAAAATTTCATCGGCGGCAGCCGGATGCTCAATACACGTACAGATAAAGTCAGCAAGATTATCTAAGCCAACAAGGCTTCGCCTGTTGTATATCGCACCAAACGGAAGGGGAATTCCCCTTTTTAGCCACTTCAATACGGCCAGGAAGTTTGCCTTTACACCAGGCCCATAAACCAGGGGTGGTCGAATTGTTACCAGTTCCATGTCGGTGTCCCGTGTCAGTGCCGACAAAGCTCTTTCTGCCTCTAATTTCGAAACGCTGTATGGGTCCGCCGGAGTTGGTTCACAGGTTTCTGTAAAAGGCTGGCCTGAGGCAGTTTCATTACCGCATACCTTTATTGAGCTTACAAATATAAATCTCTTAACCCCTGATTCCAGGGCCTGCCTTGCCAGATTCAAAGTACCTTTCACATTGATCTTTCTAAATTCTGCCAGCGGATCTACGGCAGTGTCACACATTACGTGGACCCTGGCTGCGAGATGGATTAAGATATCAATTTCTGACACAGCCGCCGCCCAATCAACATCGGCCTCAAGGCCTGGTATCTTCGCAAACTCCAGCCCAGGTGGCAATGTAATATGTTTCCTTCGCGAAACGGCCCTTACTGCATGGTGTCCTTGGGACAATATTCTCTTGATAAGTGCATGGCCCACGAAACCGGTTGCGCCAGTGATCAAAATCTTCATCTGTGCCGCACCCTTTCCAAAATCGGTCAATTTCACATTCAGTCTTTCAAATAATGGGTTTATGAGTACTTGTTTTGAACCACTGTCCTAAGCAGGTTTTCATATTGTGCCGAGACAAATTGCCTGGAGAAGTTGGCCACAACGTATCTTCTTCCTGCCTCCCCAATCCTTTGAAGTCTTTCCGGTGCGTTCGCAGACTGTTTTATGGCTTCGGCGAGGAGGCCAGGGGCTTGCGGATTTACCACTATCCCGCACTGGGCCTCATGAACAAGAGTTGCAAGATCCGATTCAGGCACGGTGGTGGCAAGGACTGGGCGACCGCAGGCCATAATGCGGTAAACCTTTGAAGGCACTGCGGAACGTGCGATTTTGGGATCTTGAGGTACAAGATTCAAGTCAGAGGCAGAGTAAATCTGTGGGACAAGGGAATAGGTCTGATAAGGAAGGAAGGTAAAGTTGGGGAGTCCCTGAACACTTTGTTCCAGCCTGGAACGTAACATTCCGTCCCCCATCATAACGAAGTGGATATC
>WGBG01000131.1 GCA_015494395.1 Deltaproteobacteria bacterium | reverse complement strand
TTCCAATACCCTCTTTTCTGCTGTAGAAGCCACCTATTTTATGACTTCCATAGTATGCAAGGCCAAACCGAAGCCCATGAAAACTGCCACTGTCATACTTCAGGATTCCACCGCCAGCAAGGGCCTTTGCATCTGGCTTGACATGGTCATATGTTCTGACCATATGGAAGAGTTTCAGGTCTGCTGAAAACTTACCTCTTTTGAGTATCTGTCTATGACAGGCGGATATTGCCTCTTTCTGAGATGATTTAAGGTCTGCTGATTTTTTCTTTCCATTAAGGGAACAACCTGCCTCACCTGCATGAAGGCAAAAAAGAAGTAGTGATAATGAAAAAATGGATATCACCAGTCCTTTTTTCATCTCTTTCTCGTGACTCTATCGCCCCGGATTGATGTGCAGGAAGGCGAAGAAAAAGCCCTAAAAAGCTGCCTGAATCTTGACGACCTTTTCCTCCCGGCGTGCAACCTTTACTTTTTCACTCAGTTTCCATCCAGTACGCTCCTTATCTTTTGAGTTAATGTAACAGGCGTGACTGGCTTTGAAATGTAGTTGATTCCCTCCTCGAGCACGCCATGGTGGGCAATGATATTTTCCGTGTAACCGGACATGAAGATCACCTTGATATCCGGCCTTTCCTTTCTGATTGTTTCTGCAAGCTCTCTGCCACTCATACCCGGCATGACAACATCCGTGAGTAACAGGTGGACCTTACCGCTATATTTTCGAAGTACATTGAGTGCATCTTTCCCGGACCCTGCCTGCAGGCACGTGTAGCCAAGAGGCTTTAATGTTTCTCCAATGAGCTGACGGATGGATGGATTATCATCCACAATCAGTATGGTCTCGTTTCCGTGTAGCAGAGCCTTGGTGAAAGGTTTACTTTCTGTCTCTTCTGCAGCCTTCTTGCAGGCCGGTAAATATATCTTAAATGTTGTTCCCCTGCCTTTTTCGCTGTATGCGTAAATGTAGCCTCCGTGCTGCTTGACGATACCATAGACGGTTGCCAGGCCAAGACCGGTTCCCTTGCCGTGTTCCTTGGTGGTAAAAAAGGGATCGAATATCTTTGACAGGACATCTTCATCCATGCCCTCTCCGGTATCACTGATGGCCATCAGGACGTATTTACCGGGCTTGACCTCGCGATGTTTGTTCACATAGTGCTTGTCAAGCTGAACCTCTGCGGTTTCAATTACTATTTCGCCGCCCTTTGGCATGGCATCTCTGGCATTCACTATCAGGTTCATGATGACCTGCTCAATTTGACCAGGGTCGGCCTCAACAGTGCAGCTTTCCTCGGATAGATAGGTCGTTATGACTATGTCTTCGCCTACCATTTTCCCCAGGATTTTCAGGAAGTTCCGTATGATGCTATTTATGGATATGACCTTCTTTTCCAGGACCTGCTTGCGGCTGAAGGCCAGCAATTGCCTCGTGAGGGCGGCGGCCTGGCTGCCGGATTCATGAATGCGTTTTATCTTGTCTCGTATTGGATCGTTGGCTGGAATATTGGCAAGGAGCAGGTCTGAATAACCTATGATTACACTCAGGACATTGTTGAAATCATGGGCGATACCGGCGGCAAGCCGGCCAATGGATTCCATTTTCTGGACCTGCAGGAGTTGCTGCTGAAGCTTGATTTTTTCAGATGTCTCCTGTTGGAGTTCCCGGCAGGCTTCCATGGCCTTGCGATACATGAAATTGATGGCCTCCACAGTGCTTGCGAGCTCGTCTTCCTTTGTGTGCCTGTTAACGGGCCGATCCAGTACCAGAGGTTCCTGCGGCTCCTTGAATGTGATGCGTCTGGTGTAGTGCTGAATGGTTATTAAATGTCTGGAAACAAGGTACCAGAATATGTAGATGATACTGAGAGAAACAAGAGACATGAGTAACAGGCTCTGTAAAAGGGTGATCATAATGGAGGACCTGGCTTCTCTTAGAGCCGAGAGTTTTGATGCCGCAACAGTCAGCCTGCCCAGGAATATATTTTTCCCATCCTCCTGGTGATAGAGGGGAACAGTTTTTATTATGTCGTTGTCAATGTCCAGCTTTCCGTAGCTGACGAGCACTTTTCCGTTCTCATCGGTCATTTGAGCAAACACGATATCGCCATTTACCAGGAAACCCTGCATCACGAGATTCAGCAGGCGAGTGTCAAATATCCATAAACTCTCCTCTATGAAGGACTTGTTGCTTGCTACAATATTGTCGAGCTCGTCTTTTAGAAAAGACAGTCTGTTTTTGTATTGCTGATAAGATATGATAAAGGATAGTATCAGGGCCATTATTGCCCCCGTAAATGCCACGTAGAGTGCAAAACGCCTTCCGATTTTACTCTTTAACCACTCTGGCTTTACGGCTGTCTTCATCTTTTAAATCATTTTTTATAGGGAACATCGTAGTGTTGTGACAGATGCGATCCTTCTATAATATGCTGAATGGTGCCATCCATCTGCATCTGATGAATGGTATCGTTGAAATCATCGAGAATCCTGGCAAAAGGTGAACCTTTCCGGATAAGGAGACGGAATGCAATGGTCTTTAAAGGGTAAGGATTGGTTATTATGCTTTTATAACCTTCTGAAAATGCATTTCCTTTCTTTATCTTCTTTTTGATGAAGTAGGCCCCAACGAAACTGTTTGCCATATAAATATCTGCGCGTCCCTTGATGAGCATATTGAAGGCACTATCCATGTTGGGGACCCATGTTATGTTGTACCCTTTCAGGTTTTCCTTGATCCATCCCGCACCGATTACCTCAACGATTTTAAATGGCTTGATTTCCTTCAGTGAGCGTATGGACATTATTTTCTTTAAACGCGGGT
>WGBG01000130.1 GCA_015494395.1 Deltaproteobacteria bacterium | reverse complement strand
CCAAAACAAATACATCGTCAGTCTGGATAACTGTCATGGGTTCAACTTGACCATACTTATGGATTGAATCCGCAAGCCTGCGAATCCTGACCTGATTCATGATCCTGGTATGGGCATATTTCATGTCCAGTCTGTGAAGTTCAATATCCATATTTTGGGCCTACACCATATCTGTGATGTAAACGCTCACAAGTCCTATCTTTGCAATCACAGAAAAATCATCCATAACCTCCTGATAAAACGTTAATTTCAACAATTGACGCGTCCATGTTTGCAACTTCAGCCCCTATAGGTACCAGTTCGTAACATCCCGACCTAATGTATTTTTTAGGATTTGACGCGTCCATCTTTGCAATTAAAATGGACGCGTCATCCCGCCTTCGCTTGCGATGGTTGCGTACTCTCTGTTGCAGCCGGTTATGCCTGACATAATCCGGATTCCGCTTACGATAATTACGCCAGTAATCAGGATTACGTTCACGCCATTTACGCCCAGCCTCCCGCTGATTATCGCGATAGGCCTTATCATTTTTCAGCTTGTTTCGTTGCCACTGAGCCTTGCGGGCTCTCTGACATTCACGCTTGGAACAGTATTTTTGATTGGGATTTTGAGGCCTGATCTGAATAAGATCATGACATTTTTTACACCGACGTTCCCGGACCATATATGCTTCCTATAACCTTGGATATTGAGATACCTTAGTCCGGATTATTATGAAGAAAGGTTTATAAGGAGGGGGAAAAGCAGGAAATGATCAAAAACTTAAAAATGTAGGTGGACTACTTTTCGTTAGCACAGGCGGGTCAATTCTGATTAGCGTTGAAGCTCAAAAAACATTAATTGTAATTTCAATAAGTTAAATAACTGCCTAATATGGTCCATTTGCCATACAGGAAAAACTGTTCCACCCAAAGGAATATTTATTCCATTAATTCAGAAAGATAGGATATAATAAAATTTTCCTTCAGAGGAGAAAGCCGTTTCACAATATCCACCCTTCCAGGTACGCACACCGATTTGTCAAACTGTTATTGCCGGGGAGTGTGGAAGCGGGAGCTTCCGGGGGGGGAGTTCCCAAACTGGAATTTGGGAAGAAGCGTAAAATCTTTGCGTCCTTTGTGCGACTTTGCGGTTCATTTTTTTAACCGCCCGCTTCGCTTAAGACGCAAAGGACGCAAAGGGGATTACGTTTTCCCCATTAAGACGGCCAAGGGTGAAAAAACCATGAACAAAAACATTCACATAACGGGGAAGATCAGGAGCGCCAAATGGAGCTACCAACCTTCTACCTGCAATGAACTTGAGGTGGGGTACGGCGTAACATCGGCCGCCGAGCTATGTGGCATCCCCTGAAGCGCCTTGTTCGGCGCTCTGCCTTCTTAATTCCATTGCCTTTTGGCTGATTGCCTCTATAGTTAAATCTTCATCCAAACCTTGCCTCCAATTTGTATAATCGAAAGGTTCCCTTTGAATTAGGGCAATAAACCTCTCTGCTTCCACATCACCAAGATGCTTTGCAAGGATCTGGACCCCTTTTAATTTAATTTCTGTATCGGTAATCATGATAAAATTTCCTCTATAAAACCGATTGGATCCCTGATTTTAATATCGTTTAATAATTTTGCACGTTTCAGAATGTGATCATCGGTAGTCAGAAAGTATTCGCAGTTTGAAATTATAGCACAAGCGATATACAATGAATCTATTTTGTGAAATCCTTTTTTATTCAATTTCTTTGCAGTTCCAATTACTACAGAACTATCTTCCGCATCCCCGTTGGCATATCTTTTCCATTTCTTTATTCGCAACTTTCTTTCTTGATAAGGATTTCTATTATTCTCATAATCAAGAATATATGACCATATCAACTGAAATGTTCCTAATCTAATTTCTTCTTGAATCTTCAGCTTCGCCTCGGTTTCAAACCGAATCCTACTTTGAGATTGATCGTCGAATGGTCGGTTGAAGCAACAATTATCCAGATACAATCTCATGGTTCATTCCATATTTCGCATTTTTCTCGCCGAACAGTTACTTCTCAGTTCCGTCTTTCTTTTTCTCGTAGGTCTTAAGCACCAGGAAGTTGTTATCATCTATTATGGGAACAGAATCATAGTATTTCATCATAACGGTTCCATCCTTGGCGGCTACTATCATGCAGAACACCTTCTTGATGCGGTATTTTTCCGAAAGCTCGCCTGTCTTGTCAAACACGTTGGGATAGGGCACCTGGTATTCTTCCAGCACCTTCCTGGCCTTTTCCACAGTATCCCCCATGCCCACATTGATACCAATGAATTTAAGCCCCCTGTATCCCCACTTCTCGTACAGTTTGTTTACCTCGGGGAACTTGGTCTTGCTCTCGGAGCTCCAGCTTGCCCAGAAGACCAGGGCTACCGGTTTTTTCCCCACGATTTTAGACAAATCTACCATCTTTCCGTTCATATCCTCTGCCTTGAAAAGAGGGAGCTTTTCACCCACCTCTACTGCAGATACTGTTGCCGGAAGCGCAAGCACCACTGCAAGTAAAACCATCACCAGTTTCAGGTATGTGCTTTGATTATTCCTCATAATTCTCTCCTTATTTATTTTATTGTCTCTATTCACTGTGGTAAATGGCCTTGTTTTTCCGTTCCATTTCTTGTTTTTCTAAGGCTCGCTTAGCCAAAATCGCGAAACTCGCTCGTCCCTCGCTCAAACAGACGCGATTTTTCGGCTGCGCTTCGCCAAAAAAAACAACGAAATTCTTCAAAGTCACTCCAAAACAAGACCATTTACCAACCTTCATTAACAAAATTACGCTGAACAGTTACATTTTATTTTGTAATTGCTGTTGAGATAGATCAGATCTGACCAATTTTCAAACTTGTCCATTCTACCATGTTTCTGTAATATCCCAACATGCAAGTACAAAAATCAAAAGCTGAAGGCAAACATTTTTGTAACTGTTCAGCGTATTAACGATAATGTGGGTTCGTGAATGGTCTTGTTTTTCCGTTCCGGCGAATAATTTCTTGTTTTTCTAAGGCTTGCTTCGCCAAAATCGCGAAACTCGCTCGTACCTCGCTCAGACAAAAGCGATTTTTTGGCTGCGCTTCGCCAAAAAAACAACGAAATTCTTCAAAGTCACTCCAAAACAAGACCATTCACTACGCTGAATAGATACACATTTTTTTGCTTTGAGCCTTGAGCTTTCAGCTTTGAGCTTCTTTACTTTGAACTTCTTTGCTTATCACATCAACTAGAAATTAAAGATACAACCAACACAGACTCTGAGGCATGTCATCTGCCCCAATGGAGGTCAAATTCCGTGACAGACATACACAGCCAGAAAATAATAATCCTTGATTTCGGCTCCCAGACCACCCAGCTCATCGCAAGGCGTGTCAGGGAAGAAAAGGTTTACTGCGAAATCCACCCGTTCAACGTGGATTTGGAAAAGATAAAGGCAGCATCCCCAAGGGGAATAATCCTGTCAGGAGGCCCCTCAAGCGTATATGACAGGGACGCACCTGCCATATCAGCAGAAATATTTGACATGGGCATCCCGATTCTCGGAATATGCTACGGAATGCAACTGACATGCCACCTGCTTGGCGGCAAGGTGGAGCACTCGGACCACCGGGAATACGGCAATGCCAGGCTCTTGATCCATGACACATCGGTACTGTTTCATGGTATATCCTCTGCCCCTGACACCCACCAGGTGTGGATGAGCCACGGAGACAGGATAGAGGAGCTGCCCCGTGGATTCAAGGTAACAGCAGAGAGTGAAACCTGCCCGGTAGCGGCAATGCGGCATGAAAGTCTCCCCATATTCGGAGTACAGTTTCACCCGGAGGTTATACACACTGCAATAGGTAACGAGATACTTGCAAACTTCCTGTTCAGGGCATGCGGGTGTGAGCCATCCTGGACAATGCACTCCTTTGTTGAGACAGTTACTGCTGAAATCAGGCAGAAGGTTGGAGATGGCAGGGTTATATGCGCACTTTCAGGCGGCGTTGACTCAACCGTTACTGCACTTCTTGTAAACAGGGCAATAGGAGAGAGGTTAACCTGCATTTTTGTAAACAACGGCCTTCTCAGAAAAAACGAGGCAGAGACCGTGCTCTCCTTCCTGAAGCAGCTTAACCTCAACGTCCAGTACGTTGATGCTGAAAAACGCTTCCTCTCACTACTTGACGGTGTTTCAGACCCGGAGAAGAAGCGCAAGATCATCGGCCAGGAATTTATAAAAGTCTTTGAGGAGGAGGCAAACCGCATCGGTGAGGTAAACTACCTTGCCCAAGGCACACTTTATCCTGATGTGATTGAAAGTGTATCATTCAAGGGGCCATCTGCCACAATCAAGAGCCATCACAATGTCGGCGGGCTTCCAGAGGTCATGAAACTTGAGCTTATTGAGCCCCTGAGGGAGCTTTTCAAGGATGAGGTGCGCAAGGTGGGGGAGGAGCTTGGCATGCCTTCAGACCTGATTTACAGGCACCCGTTTCCGGGGCCAGGCCTTGCCATCAGGACACTTGGCACCATCACACCTGAACGCCTTGCCATTCTAAGGGAGGCAGATGCCATTGTGCTTGAGGAGATGAAGGCAAGCGGGTGGTACGGCAAGGTGTGGCAGTCCTTTGCCGTGCTTCTGCCCATCCAGACCGTTGGGGTAATGGGTGATGAGCGCACCTATGACCATGTAATTGCTCTGAGGTGTGTTGACAGCCTTGACGCAATGACAGCAGACTGGAGCAAGCTGCCCCATGAACTCCTTGGTCGCATCTCAAACCGGATCATAAATGAAGTAAAAGGGGTTAATAGGGTCTGCTATGACATAAGCTCAAAGCCCCCGGCAACCATTGAATGGGAATAGACGTGCGTCATGCCAAGCAC
This sequence comes from Deltaproteobacteria bacterium, assembly GCA_015494395.1. Taxonomy (GTDB): domain Bacteria; phylum Desulfobacterota; class Dissulfuribacteria; order Dissulfuribacterales; family QOAL01; genus S144-17. Next base: position 63 of record WGBG01000130.1, on the reverse strand, counting down.
CTTTCAAGACACCTCGCAAGGAACCATGCCAGATAATATGCCAGAAACCATGTCTGAGACCAT
>WGBG01000129.1 GCA_015494395.1 Deltaproteobacteria bacterium | reverse complement strand
CTTTGTTGATGTCCCCTGCATTACAGACGGGGATTTTGACATTGCCTACATGTCAGAGCTTGATGCAACATGGCAGGATGATTTCCTTGCGCTGCTCCTAAATCCCGAGGCCCTTGTTTTTGGAAACCCTGCCACCCAGCTTGCCTGCATGGCAGATGCAGTACAGAGCGTAAACGGTCTTCCCAGGGACGAGCTCTTCTGGTGCATGGGACAGTGGGGCTCTGCATACCCGCTTACAGGCCATGTGGGAACCTCAAACCAGGTGCTTGGCCCTGCTGCTGCCGCATCCCGGCTCATATACAGGCTGATAAGAACGGCTGTCATCTGCGACCATGCCATTGACCCATGCCGCTGCATGAGGCTTCCCATCTGGAGAAAATCACACTACAGGCTGCAGATTTTAAGGCCAAGGCCGAACACCGGGACTACCATAAGAATTGGAGAGCCTTCACCTCTATGGGAATCCATGCAGAGTGTTTCCGGTGAAAAGGGCTCTGAAAACTTCAGTTTTCTCCTGTTTCGCAAGGTAAACTGCTGTATTTTTTATAAACCTTCAGTGAGTCCTGTTCCATGAGCCTCTTCCCCTTTCTGAAGAAAATGGGACCAGGGAAAGACCAGGTACAGATCGGAACGGGCTTTTCAATCCGAAAGGTCTCAAGTAACCTGGTCTCCCCCATTGCTATCCAGGACAGCCAGAGGTTTAACCACTGGCTTACAGTAGGCACCACGGGCTCCGGAAAGACAAGGCTCCTGGAACATATCGTTGCCCATGACATCAGGCAGAATTATTCTGTGGCAGTCTTTGACCCAAAGCCTGACCAGGGACTATTTGCAAGGATAATATGGGAGGCCCACAGGGCAGGACGCCTTCAAGACATAATCATTGTGCGCCCTGACATGCCTGAGATATCGGCACGGGTAAACCCATTTGCGTTTTTTTCTCAGCCCGAGGAGCTGGTGCAGCACGTCATGGCAGGGATCCCGCCAAATACAGAGGAGTTTTTCCGAAAGATTGCCTACGAGGTAAGCCTGTGCGCTATTCTTGGCAAGTGGATTTTGTCACAGTATGCAGGGCAGGAATTCACACTTACTGTTGAAGAACTCTGGGAGGCAATATCAAGGCAGAAGCTTGTAAACCTCTTTGAGCAGATAAGAAGCCTTCCTGAAAATGCCGCAGGAAATTACCAGAAGACAGTTACCACGGCCCTTGAAGCCCTGATTGCCTCGCCCCAGGACTACTTTGCCAAGGTGACTTCAACCCTCCGCACAGTGCTTACAGCCATATCCCTGGGCGCCCTTGGAGAGATCGTTGGACATACCCAGGAAAACGCCTTTGTGGAACGTATCATACAGGGAAAGCCCTTCATACTGATTGTCCAGGTCCCGTCCCTTGTTATGAGAGACGCAGGCCTCTCCCTTCAGCGCATGATACTCTCCATGCTTCAGAACCTTGCAGGAAATGTCTATATCGGCCGCATCCCTGAGCTTAAATCAAGGTTTGATCCACCGCTCATGATACACGTGGATGAACTTAGCGAGGCCCTGTACTGGGATTTTATTACGTTTCTAAACAAGGTCCGGGGCTGCGGAGTCGGTATCCACGCGCTCACCCAGTCTGTTGCAGACCTCACTGACATTGTAAAAAGGGAAAATGCAAGACGACTCCTGGATAACTTCAATACCCAGCTCTTCTTCCGCGTAAACGACCCGGAGACATCCCGCTACGTGGCATCAAAGGCAGGAAGCCGCAAGGTGTTTACAAGGATATTTGCAGGCGGAGCCTTTTCAGGAAGGGAGATGAGAGAGCCGGTACTTGACACTGCCTCTGCACTGGAACTCCCCGACCGGGTATTTTATCTCTTCACCCAATCAAATGGAAAGCATTCATCCTACAGGGGAAGGACAGTAAATGTTTCAAACGTGCCGCTTAGGGTGAGGTATGATTTTGCTAAAGTGACGTCACCCTATCCCGGTCAGAAATAACCAAACGTATTCACATGGCAATTACAAAATCAGATTTTCGCTCTTCTTCGGAGGATGCGCAGACATTGGAGATACATGAATAATTATATTCACATGACAAAACAATACGTGTTCCGTAACATATTGCCATTATAATATGATTTAACAGTTGACAATTTACGTTTTAAGTGCGATATAGTTCTAAGAAAGTTCCATATTGCACATGAAATATAATTCACAAACAAAAAACATTGGTCCCAAGTCAGCTTACCTTGTTGCTGAACTTTACGAGCGACTGAAAACGATTTTTTCTGTTCGGGATGTAATACAGATAATGGGGCTGGACAGCAATGCTGCCCGGGCATTGACAACCCGTCTCGTTTCCAGGGGGGTGGCAACACGGATTAAACCTGGGTTATTTATCCTGGTACCGCCCGAACTGGGCCACGAGAGAGAATACCTGGGCAATCCGTATATGGTTGCTGCTGAAATTGCCGGTGGAGAAAACTATTTTATTTCCCACGCATCCGCCATGGAGATACACCAAATGGTCACTCAGCCCCAGCTTGTGGTCTATACGACATGCACTAAACGAATACGTCCAAGGTCTGTACTGGGAACCGAATTTCGTTTTATCCACAGCAAACCGAAACATTTTTTCGGTACAACGCAGCAATGGGTGACCAAAAGCAGGAAAGTCCAAGTCAGTGACCTGGAGAGAACAGTTATTGATGGTCTCAGGCAGTCTGAATACTGCGGTGGATTTAGTGAGGTTGCCAAGGGATACTGGATGCGGCATCAGGATATGGATATAAAAAAACTGGTGGAATACGCATTAATGCTGGACATCGGCGCAGTTTACCGCAGGCTCGGTTATCTGCTGGAACTTTTCGGGACAAAAGAAACCGATCAAGTGGATTTGCTGCGCAAAAAACTCACTTCCACTTATATGCTCCTTGACCCGGCCATACCTGCCGAGGGAAAATTCATTGCCCGCTGGCGGTTGCGGCTGAATGTAAGTCCGGAAGAAATCAAGAGCATCATACATACCTGAACAATGATTCCTCAAAGAAATATTTCATTGCTGTCAAACCGCCTTGCCAAAGCTGGCGGTCGTCGGATCCCCGAAGTTGTGTGCGAAAGGGATTACTGCCTGGCGTGGTTTCTTATTGGCCTCTCCCGTTCAACATTACGTGACATACTTGCTTTCAAAGGCGGAACTGCGTTAAAGCGGTGCTACTTTGGTGACTATAGATTTTCTGAAGATCTGGATTTCACCCTGATGAAGGAGGTACCTCTGAACACTATTCTTGCGGGACTAGAAGAAATTTTCACCGATATCCAACAGGAATCCGGGGTAGGCATCCGTTATTCACGTGCAGATAGAAAGTCACATAAAAATAGTCATACCTTCTATCTTGCCTATGAAGGCCCGTTACCCAGCATGTCCACCAGGGAGGTGAAAATCGATGTCACCATCAGGGAAAGGCTTGTGCAGCCATTGCAAAACAGGCCGGTCTTGAAGGGATATAAAGAGTACGAAGATCTGCCTGAAGATGCGATCATTCAGGTTTATTCCCTGGAGGAAATTTTATCAGAAAAAGTGGTGGCATTAACCGACCGGGCACGCAACGAACCGCGAGATCTTTATGATATCTGGTATCTCGTTGAACAGGAAAAGATGGATCTGGCAGCTATCTTTACCGACATTGTCGATAAGCTTGATTTTCGGAAGAGAAGTTTGGAAGGAATGAATGAGGATTTTAATGCCAAGGAAACTCGATTGAAAAAGTTATGGACCATGCGCCTGGCAAATCAAATAGCTTATCTACCCCATTTTGAGGAGGTCTATCGAGCAGTAAAGCGAGCCTTTCGCGGTGCCGGTTTGCTGGATGCATAGGTGTTGCGTCCAATGAAAAGCATTCATCTTACTGGGGAAGGACAGTAAATGTTTCAAGCGTGCCGCTGAGGCTTCAACGCTAATCAGAATTAACCCACCTGTGCTAACCAAAAGTAGTCCACCTACATTTTTAAGTTTTTGATCATTTCCTGCTTTTCCCCCTCCTTATAAATCTTTCTTCATAATAATCCGGACTAAAGTATCTCAATATCCAAGGTTATTGAGGAAGCATATATGGTCCGGGAACGTCGGTGTAAAAATTGTCATGATCTTATTCAGATCAGGCCTCAAAATCCCAATCAAAAATACTGTTCCAAGCGTGAATGCCAGAGAGCCCGCAAGGCTCAGTGGCAGCGGAACAAGCTGAAAAATGATAAGGCCTATCGTGATAATCAGCGGGAGGCTGGGCGCAAATGGCGTGAACGTAATCCTGATTACTGGCGCAATTATCGGAAGCGGAATCCGGATTATGCCAGGCATAACCGGCTGCAGCAGAGAGTACGCAACCATCGCAAGCGAGGACGGGATAACGCGTCAGATTTAATTGCAAAGATGGACGCGTCAATTGTTGAAATTAACGTTTTGTCAGGAGGTTACGGATGATTTTTCTGTGATTGCAAAGATAGGACTTGTGAGCGTTTACATCACAGATCTGGTATAGGCCCAAAACATGGATATTGAACTTCACAGACTGGACATGAAATATGCCCATACCAGGATCATGAATCAGGTCAGGATTCGCAGGCTTGCGGATTCAATCCATAAGTATGGTCAAGTTGAACCCATGACAGTTATCCAGACTGACGATGTATTTGTTTTGG
>WGBG01000128.1 GCA_015494395.1 Deltaproteobacteria bacterium | reverse complement strand
AGCTTCTGTTGGCAGGCGATATTTCCTGCCAAGGCTCTGCCTGTTGAGCCTTTTTATAAACTCCTGAGCGTCATCCCAGGATACATTTTCAACAGGATAGTTGTCGCCTTTTTGAAACTCTGCAGGGTTATTACCCATTACCTTTTTCCACTGCCCTTGGGTAACCGGGTATTTCCCAATATAAAAATCATCTAAGCAAACAGTATGCACAGGCTTTTCATCATCGATGCAGTCAGATGTCCAGCTTCCGCAGCCCATCTCATAGCAGCCGCCCTTTACAAACACTAATTCCATGCCGGTTTCTGGATCAAAGCAATTTTTGTCCTGCCTGAGATTTTTCAGCTCTTGCTCAAACAATTGGTCAAACAATTCATCCTCTCTCGCCTGAAACAAGTCACTTACCTCCTGCATGACCTGTGGGGAATTTTCCCGCTCCTGTTCAAGCTCCTTCTCAAGCATTTTTACATCCTTTTCAAACCTTTCCACGTCCTTTTTAAGCCTTGCAACATCTTCTCTTGCCTGCAATAGTTCCTTCCAGTTCTGTCTTGCAATGCCAAGTTTGCGGTCATAGAGTTCCCGCTCCCTTGTGGAAAGCTCTGTCACATACCGGTCAAACTCCCAGCCGCAGCGCTCACACAGCCGCTGGTCATCGTTTTTGATCTCATTCTTGCAAACAGGACACTTCATGCCTTCTAAACTCCTCTCACTTAAATTCCTGCCTGGTTTAATCCATCTCCTCCCACTCCATACGAGAGATATTTCGCTCATTCTCATTAAAGTTTATGCCAACAATGATTACCTTCTTTCCTGAATCCATGTACTTTTCATAATACCGTTTCTCCTTTATCTGCTTCAAAGGCTCTTCGTCTGTTACCTTAAACTCGAATATGTAAATGAGATCATTAATAAAAACAGTAAAATCTATCCTGCCACGGTTGGTAACATCTTCCGGTATTATCCGCAGACCAAGGCTTGCAATGCAGGCATAAAACACGCTGGCATAAAAACCTTCATACCTGCAGATCGGATTGTTTGTGTAATGGTTGTACGGAATGCCTGCGTAAAGGGCGTGGAGGTTGGTCTTTAACTCATCGGTATTGCCTGACGCAAAGGCATCATAAAGCCTGTCCTGCAGATCAGGCATGCCTGGCGCAGAATCAGTGAGGAGGTCCAGAAGCATATCATTGAATGAAATCTGCACCTCGCGGTTTGGTATCCTGAGCCTGTATTCAACTCCACCCCTTGGTTTTGTCTCGATCCTGTCAAGGGTAAGGTAGCCGCTCTGGAACAGAATAGGTTCTATGCGGATTTTTTCTATATTAAAGCTGTCAACAAGGGATTTGCCAGCCTTGAGGTTTTCAAGTTCGGGAACAAAAAATTCCTGCTGTTAGAGCAGCTTAACCAGGAAGGACGGAGTGCCGGTGGAAAACCAGTAGCTGTCATAAAGGTACTCCTTTGAAATGAACAGCAACACGTCAAAGGGGTTATAGACATTCTCGCCGTTAAAGTTGTAGCCATTGTACCATGCCCTGAATTCCTCCATGTCAACACCCTGGAGCATGGGGGCAATGATGGTCTCAACATCATGCTGGGTATAACCGCAGATCGCTGCATAGGGGCGGTCAAGGCTGACATCGTCAAGGTTATTAAGGCCGCTGAATATGGAAACCCTGGCAAACTTGCTTACTCCGGTCAGGAACACAAAACGAAGGTATGCGTCGTTTTCCTTGAGCTCCGTATAAAATTCCTTGAGTCGTTCCCTGATCTCACAGGCATCCTCTATCCTGTCGATATTATCAAGGATGGGCTTGTCGTATTCATCAATGAGTACAACAACCCTCTGGTTGAAATGTTCCCTTACAAGCTGTATCAGCTCTCTGAAGCACGAGACATAATCATCTGTTTCCCTGCATTTCACCCCAAGCCGTTTCTGATTTTCGTGCAGGTTGTCAAAAATTGACCTTTCAAGCCGCCTGACTCCTCTTACACCCCCAAAACTTATCTTTATCACAGGATACTTTTCAAAGTCGTATTTATCGTAAATGTGAAGCCCCCTGAACAGTTCCCTGTTACCCTCAAATATCTCTTTCAGGGTATCAAGAAAAAGGCTCTTTCCAAAACGGCGCGGGCGGGAGAGAAATACGTAATCGTGTTCCTGAATCAGGCGCAGGGCAAACCCGGTCTTGTCAATATAGAGGTAATCGTCAGACCGTATCTTTTCAAAAGTGGATATACCAATAGGCAGTTTCATGAATCATGTTCTCCTATTATAAAGGGGCTTCCGCCATTATGCGACTGATCCATTATGACTTTAACTGATCATACCCCTCATCTAATACCCGTTTCCTCGTTCTTCTTCAATATGTAGTGGAAAAATATTGATATCTCCCATTGATTATAATGGGTTACTGACTTATAATATTGTCAGTTCTTTCATAATCTACAGGACATTCCATGATATTTTTCATGCCTGAATTTTTTATCTATCAGGCATTTGCTCGTTGACGTAAACTTTCACGCCGACAGCTCCAGCATAATTTCTTCAAACCAATTCATCGTTTTCATCTTTTACCACTCCCGCATTCAGCCAATGCATGAATTTCGCCATTGGCACATGGTGGCAGTGTCATCTCATATTTCATAAATTCATTTTTACAAATTTATTCTTTCAGCGACTCCTCAGGGGAGAGTCTTTTCTCCTCATGGAGAAGCGCTCTCCTTTTTGGCTTGGTGGATGCTGAATCACGCTTATTAAGAGGATGTACTGGCAGAAAGGCCTTTTCTGCGCGGTTACGTCCGGCAACAGGTGTTTTTTAATCATCAAACAACGAAAGGAGAGTAGAACATGAACAGAAAGACAGGAGCATTGTGGACAAAATCCTATGAGAAAGACGGCCAGACCATTCCCTATTACCAGGGCTGCATTGACCTTGGTCTGCTTGGAGAGCAGCAGGTAACCCTGTTTCATTGCGATCCAAAGTCAGACAAGGCGCCTGATTTTGAGATGGTTACCGGCAGGGACAGTGAGAAGAAAAACATAGGCGTTTTCTGGAAGAACACCTTTCAGAATGATGACGGTGAGGAAGTAGTCTATCTCGCTGGCTATGTTGATGTTGGTATCCTTGGCAAAAGGAATGTTTCCATCTTTGTGAACACAAGGAAAGAGAAGGACAACCAGCCGGATTTCAACATCGTGATGCGCATGGATGATGAACGCTGATCCTGCCAAAAGAGAGGGATGTGATTATGGATAACCGGGATTTCTCACAGAAGATAGAACAGGTAAATGTAATCCTGAAAAACGGTGGCAGGGAGGTGATCCAGAAGAAGGAAACCGGCCACGTTCAGTATGGCTACAAGCCCCAGTATGTCTTTGATGCCGTAAACGAGGTGATAGGCTCGGAGAACTGGCGGTATGAACTTGCAGGCGAGATGCAGGAAACAGACAACCAGGTAATTGCGTGCGTTGAGGTCTCGTTCAGGATAGGGGATCAGTGGCTTTCCAAGGGTGTTCAGTATGGCCAGAGCCAGATTGTCACCACCCAGAGAACTGGTGTCAGGAACCTTGGTGATGCCATGAAGGGCGCAATTACCGATGCAATCCAGAAGGGATTTTCCCTGTGGTCCATCGGAAAGGATGCCTACAGAGGCCTGCTTCAGAAGGTATATGAGCAGGGGCCGGGTGATTCTTCTCGTGATGACAACATGAAAGATTCCGGATTTCAGCAAGAAAAAAGCAATAAGGAAGCAGAATGCAAGGTCCCGAAGCTTGACGGCATAGTCTATGACTACCGGGGCACTGACATCATTGCCAGGGGCAAGACCTATGGCAAGAGTGCAGCCCTTAAGGCCGCAGGCTTTGTCTGGCACAAGCAGAAAAAGTACTGGTACAGGAAGGCTGCATAAGAGCCCCAGACGCTCAATCCATGCCTGAATAATACATCAATACCCTCACGAAGGGGAGATGATGATCCCCCTTTGTGCAGGTGGAATCCGTCTCCTCTTCTTGATCAAAACCATTTTGAAAGGAGACAGGACATGACCCAATCAACACTTCTTGCCCATCGCGGCACTAATTACGTTGAAGAATCAGAAATCCGTTCAGTTGCAGTACCTGCATGGACCAGGACCTGGCACCCGGTTGCCCACTGCGATCTCATTGACGCCCTTGAAATAGCAGTAAGGGAACATGACATGGAGGT
>WGBG01000127.1 GCA_015494395.1 Deltaproteobacteria bacterium | reverse complement strand
GGGAAGGCATGTGCCCATAGTGGCAATGACAGCTCATGCCTTTTCAGAAGACCGGGAAAAGTGCTTGCAGGCAGGCATGGATGATTATATATCAAAGCCGTTCAAGATAAATGATATTCTGAGTGTGCTTGAAAAGAATCTGCTTCACCCGGTTGCTTCAGCGGTGCGTGAAGGGGACGTACCGGAGCATGGTGCGCCGGAATTTAAGCAGGCAGGGTATGAGGGCGCTGATCCTGGTCAAGATGACCGGTCTGTGGTTGGAGATGTTGTGGAATCAGTGGATCCGCAGGTTCTGAGGGAGCATTTGGCAACTGCCTTTGGATTGCCTGATGACAAGGTCAATGAGGTGATTGCTGCTGCCATCCGCTCTCTTAAAGAAAATCTTGTTCGGGCAGAGAAGGCGCTTAATGTCAGGGATTATGATACCCTCTTTCGTGCTGTTCATACCTTGAAGGGAGGTCTGGGCAATCTTAATCTGCCACCGCTTTCAGCAAGGGCACTTGAGATTGAGCAGCACGCCAGAAACCGGACAGAAGACTACGATTATGCAAATGGCATTGAGGAGCTTAAAAAGGCCCTTTCGCCGCTTTTATCCCAGGCAGAGAGTGACGTCAACTGAGCTTCTTTCATTGCGTTTTTCGCGGTTCAGTTTTTATTTATTGAACCGCCCGCTTCGCTCAAGGACGCCAGGAACGCAAAGAAAGAACAACGCCAAGGAAGTTGTTCCTTCCCTGTCGGTCACCCCGACAGGGAAAAACAAAAACCTTTGCGTCCTTTGCGTTATTGGCGGTTCAGCTTTTGCCTTTAAAGACTTTGAGCTTTCAGCTAACTTTCATGTCCAGGGGGGGACAAATCCATATAATGAAAGTTTATGGAGATTTTGAAACAATATGAAGCTTCTTGTTACTGTTATAGGCATGGTTATGGTGCTGGAGGGGCTGCCATACTTTGCCTTTCCTGAAAAGATGCAGGAATATATGAAAAAGATGCTTGAGATGAGTCCTGCGCAGCTTCGGGTCATGGGGACAATTTCTGTCCTGTTCGGCCTGTTTCTTTGTTATCTTGCCTTAAGAACCGGCCTGTTTGATGGATGACCAGTTTGCCCTTTCTGCATACAGTTATGACCTTCCCCAGGAGCTTATAGCCCAGCACCCTGTTTCAAAACGTGATGAATCCAGGTTAATGGTGCTTGATGCCGCCAGGGCAGCGATTGCCCACATGCAGTTCAGCGATTTTCCTGAGCTCCTGCGCCCAGGCGACTGCGTTGTAATGAACAACTCCAGGGTCTTTCCTGCCCGGCTGCACGGACGCAGAAAGACCGGAGGGAAGGTAGAGATTTTCCTCCTTCATTATCCTGTAAGAACAGGTGATGAATGCTGGCGGGCAAAGGCACTGACCAGAAGCTCAAAGCCATTAAGACAGGGTGAAGTCATCTCCATGGGTGATGAGCTTCAGCTTGAAATTGTTGAAAGGCTGGATAATGGCAGCGCTGAAGTAAAACTTTATCCCTCAGGGAATATTGAAACTGCCCTGCAAAAATATGGCCAGATGCCTCTGCCTCCTTATATCAGGCGGGAGAAGAATGACCCGGACGACATATCACGCTACCAGACAGTTTATGCAAGCAGGACCGGTTCGGTGGCTGCGCCAACAGCAGGGCTTCACTTTACAGACGGTGTGATAACACAGCTCAAGAAGCGGGGCATAAAGATTGTCCATGTAACACTTCACGTAGGCTACGGTACCTTTGCACCTGTCAGGGCATCAGATATCAGGGAGCATAAAATACATTCAGAGTATGTTGTTGTGCCTGAAGAGACTTGCAGCATGGTAAATAATGCCAGGAAGCAGGGTGGAAGGATTGTTGCTGTTGGCACAACTTCTGTGCGGTCTCTTGAGTGGGCAGTGAGCAGTGAAGGCAAGCTTATTCCCAGGGAGGGGGAGTGCTCGCTTTACATAATGCCGGGGTTTGACTTCAGGATAGTGGACTGTATGCTTACAAACTTCCATCTTCCCGGCTCATCCCTGCTCATACTGGTCTCGGCATTTGCCGGAAGGGAGCAGATTCTGGATGCATACCGGCAGGCGATACGGCAGCAATACAGGTTTTACAGTTATGGTGATGCGATGTTTATAAGCACTAAGCTCAAGACTGAAGGCTCAAGTAGTGTAATAAAGACAAAAGCCTGAACCGCAAAGAACGCTAAGGGGTTTGAATTTTTCCTGTCGGCGTGACCGGCAGGGAAAGAATCACTTCCTTGGCGTTGTTCTTTGCGTTCTTGGCGACCCTGAGCGAAGCGGGCGGTTCAAAAAATACAAGCAGAACCACAAAGTTGAAAATCTTAACTACCAGTACCGGAAACGCCCGCTATCCACATGCACAAAGTCCGATTTTCTGTAATATCCCACACCTCCGCGTTTGAGTGCCAGTGCACAGTTTCTTACTTTCAGTGTGTCCACGCCGGTAAGCCGTATATCAATGGCCTTTCCTGACATGTGCAGGCTGTATTTTGCCACACCATGACTCCGCTTCCTCAGCATCCGATTTGTGGCAGGCGAACGGTAGCCGGAAATGACCTGGAACGTCCTGCCGTCCGTTCTGCGCTTGATGTCGAACAGGATGTCCAGAAGCTCCGGGTCAATGTCATGCACGTCACCTGTCCTGAAATCTCTCAGGAAATAGTTTACATCCTGCATGATGGAGTTCGCAGAATTCCGCGGCAAAGGGTAGGGAATGGTCAGGGTTTCTTCTGTGTGTGTGTGGAAGAAGGAGAGTGTGTCCCCTGGTGTTCCCTTGAAACATTTACCCGGGGATGCCTCGCAAGTGTTGAAGTGTGATGAAATCCCGGCAAAAAGAGCGGTAGCTGCAAGTCCTTTTAGAAAAAGCCTGCGGGAAATAGCGGTATTTTTGTCAGAGATTGTTCCTTGTTCCTTGAAAGTACTCATGGCTTTGGAGTTTTTGCTGTGGTGTTGGTGGTTGCTGTTATTTTTTATCGGGATTTATAAAAGAATACTTAAGCATACATACTTATGGCACAATATCAAATAATTTAATGATGAATTTTAAACTGTGTGCCGATAAAAAATTAAGGCAGCATGAATGATATTACCCAGGAGGAATGACCCTGTGAGAACAGTACCCTTTTAGAATAGGGTATGGTATATTTATCATTCTCCTGGCATGAAAATTTTTACATACACTGCCTTGACATTCAGATCAAACGGTAAAAAAATACAGAGTGCAGCTCAATACACCCTGATGGCGGTAGCATGCCATACCTCTATGGCTCGTTTTTTTTTGAACTGGGATATAATGTTGATGTATGAATTCGAATAAATTGGGCTGATTCCCTGATTAACAGTCAAGACGGCTATCGCTAAGAATAGCTCAAAGTTGAAAGAATTCATATTATTTTCAGTTTTCGGATTTGAGCCAACTTTCATGTCTGAAAGATAACTACTTACTCCCTCCGGTATGAATTCTTATAAAAGACACTTTTCGCGTAATGTATCTGCTCACAGTGTGATGCAGATGCAAGGCGGAGGGGGGCGAAGGCGTACTTCCTGTACTTTGAGTCTCCGCCAACGCAACAGATGCAGGACCCTGTTAGTAGATATCATGAAAGTTTAGAAGGGAGATTGATATGAAGATTACCATGATCGGAACAGGCTATGTGGGTCTTGTTACCGGTACATGTTTTGCCGAGTTTGGTCATCATGTTACTTGTGTTGACAAGATTGAAGAAAAGATTTCCAAGCTCAAGAATGGCATTATCCCAATATATGAACCTGGCCTTGATGCCCTGGTAAGTAAAAATGTCAATGAAAAACGG
>WGBG01000126.1 GCA_015494395.1 Deltaproteobacteria bacterium | reverse complement strand
GCAATTTCCACTGTGCTTGGTGGAAATGCAGTTACCATGGGTAATGCGGTGCTGAAGCGCCTGGATGAGCTCCAGGACCAGATTCCGGTTGGCATGGAGCTCAAGGAGATAGCAATGCAGTCCAAGTCCGTTACCAAGGCGGTAAACGGGTTTGTTCTGAACCTGCTTGAATCAGTCGCCATTGTTATTGTGGTGCTGGCAATTTTCATGGGGCTCAGGTCCGGTATCATTATCGGTTTTATCCTCATGCTCACCATTGCTGCAACCTTTGTGGTGATGGGTTATTATCACATAACCCTTGAACGAATCTCTCTCGGTGCCCTGATTATTGCGCTTGGTATGCTGGTTGATAATGCCATCGTGGTGGTGGATGGCATGAAGGTCAAGATGAAGCAGGGCATGGATGGCCTACAGGCCGCAAAGGAGGTGGTGGGTCAGAATTCCATGCCGCTCCTTGCCGCAACCGCAGTGGCTGTAATGGCATTTGCATCCATTGGCGGCATGTCAAATTCCACAGGTGAGTACTGCCAGTCGCTATACTACGTAATCCTTATCTCCCTGTCCCTTTCCTGGGTAACAGCGGTTACCACCACACCCCTTGTAACCAGCAGGTTTATACTCTCCAAAAAGGATATGGAATCAGAGGGGAGCTCTGAGGATGCATACGGTGGCAGGTTCTATCAGGTTTACAGAAAATTCCTCACCCTTGCCATCAGGCAGCGGTGGATAACCATTGGCATTGTGGCAGGCCTCTTCGTGCTGTCTGTTTTCGGATTCGGTTTTGTTAAACAGCTCTTCTTCCCTGCATCCACCAGGCCGCAGTTCATGGTGGAGAGCTTCTTCAGGGAGGGTATCCATGTAGAAGAGACAGCCAGGAAAGTCAAGCAGATAGAAGAGTACCTGGAAAAACAGGAAGGTGTCACCCAGATTGCATCGGCAATAGGAGGTGGGCATCCGCGCTTCCTGCTCACATACGGGGTTCCTGTTGAGGCAGCCAACCAGTATTCCAGTGTTCTGGTTACTGTGGATGATTACAGGAAGATAGACAAGATGCAGCCCAGGTTTCAGCATGACCTTGAAGAGATGTTTCCTGATGGCTGCATAAATGTAAAGAAGTTTAACCTGGGCCCTGCCAATGGAGGCAAGATCCAGCTCCGTATCAACGGTGAAGACCCTGAAATTTTGAGGGCAATGGCGGAAAAGGCGGTTCGCATCTTCAGAGAAGAAGGTGCCAAGGCCGTGCGCACCGAATGGGGTGAGAAGGTCAAGGTCCCTGAGCCCATACTGGCAGAGGATCGCGCCATGTCCCTTGGAATCACAAGGCCCATGGTTGCAACAGCAATAGAGGCCAACTATTCCGGCAAGACAACAGGGGTTTACCGCGAGGGGATAAATCTCATACCAATCATAGCAAGGGCCCCTGATGCTGAACGGGATACCATTGACGATCTCCTTGAAATCCAGCTCTTCAGCCCCATGGCAAAACGTTATGTACCTATTATGCAGGTGCTTAATGGCCTTGAAACCGGGTGGGAAAATGCCCGTGTATCCAGGTGGCACAGGCGCCAGATGATAAAGATTCATGCAGACCCCAGGCAGGAGCTTCCTGCTGAGCTTATGGCCAGGGTAAAACCCAGGGTAGAGCAGGCGCTTGGCGTTGATCTTGCCGCATACAGGGGTTATCCACTGAAGGAGGGTGAGGAGTGGACAGCCAGGACCATACCCATCAAGTATGACGACATAATCCCCCTGAAGGACAAGTCAGGCTACTTTATCGCATGGGGTGGAGAGCTTGAGGATTCAGCAGATTCACAGAAACAGCTTGCTGAAAATATCCCCATCTACTTCGGAATGATGATCCTTATTGTAATATTTATGTTCAATGCATTCCGTCAGCCCCTTATCATCTGGCTCACGGTGCCGCTGGCACTTATCGGTGTGACAGCCGGTCTCCTGCTACTCAAGCAGCCCTTCGGTTTCATGGCGCTTCTGGGTCTTATGAGCCTCTCCGGCATGCTTATCAAAAATGCACTGGTGTTAATCGACCAGATTGACATAAACATCAGGGAGGGTATTCCTGGCATGGACGCAATTGTCGAGTCCGGGGTATCCAGGATGCAGCCTGTCATGATGGCCGCCCTTACAACCATGATGGGCATGATTCCGCTGTTCCAGGATGCGTTTTTTGTATCCATGGCAGTGACCATTGTTTTTGGGCTTGGTTTTGCGACGGTGCTTACCCTTGTTTTTGTACCGGTTCTTTATGCAACCTTTTTCAAAATCAGATGATCAGGAGTTCTTCATATGAAAAATAGCGTATGTTTCCTTTTGACAGCCCTGCTTGCGGCCGCAGGCATATTTGCTCCGCAGCTTTATGCCCGGGACAACGTGGATGCCATGTTGAACATCAGCTCAAAGGTATGGCGGGTAGGTGTTGTTATGGATGGTTCAACACCGCAGGACATGGCGTTGCTTGAGCGGTATAAAAAGGAGATCGCAGGAGTTGCCAGGAACGAGGCAAGGATAAAGTTTTCCGACAAGTGGGTCCTTTCCGGCAACGACAGCGTAAAGGGGGTGAAAAGCGCACTTGGAAGGCTTTTCAGGTCATCACAGGTTGACATGGTCCTGGCACTTGGTGTGATCTCATCATCCCAGGTGCTTGGCCTTAAAAATATTCCAAAGCCGGTTATTGCACCATACATACCGAAATTCGCCCTTATGGGCAGAAACAAGAAAAAGAATGCCAGTGGCATCCGTAACTTTGTCTATATTGACTATATCTATTACCTGGATCAGGACATAAAGACCTTCCAGGAGCTTGCCCGGTTCAAACATCTTGCCGTTGTAATAGACCGCAGGGAGGTGGAGGCATTTCCGGAGCTTGACAGACTGGCAGCAGATTTTGGCAGGCGTCACGGCATTACTGTTAATGTGATCCCGGCTGACCAAAGTGCCGAAGCGGTTATTGCTGCACTGCCTGAGTTTATTGACGCAGTAATGGTTGGTCCCCTGTGGCACTTTGGGGAAGATCAGCAGAAGATGCTGGCCAGGCTTCTTGTAAAAAAGGGTCTTCCGGGTTTTTCCATCTGGAGCACCAGGCAGGTTGAAGATGGCCTGTTTGCAGGCCTTGAGACAGAGGGCAAGCAGGATGTGCTTGCCAGGCGTACGGCTCTTGCCATGCTTGATGTAGTGGATGGAGTGCAACCCGAATCTGTTGCTGTAGAGTTCATGCGCTCACGGCAGATTACCATTAACATGGAAACTGCCCGGGCACTTGGTGTCTATCCAAGCCTTCTCATAATGATCAGGGCAAATCTCATTAACAACGAGCCGGAGCCAACAGAGCGCCATTTGAACATTCAGCAGGCGGTTGAAGAGGCAGTCAAGGCAAATCTGAGGCTTCAGGCAGCAGCAACTACTGTGAAGGTTGGCGAGCATTCTGTTAAAGAGGCAATGTCATACCTGCTGCCGCGAATTGATATTGAAACTGGTGCAAGGGCAATAGATCAGGACAGGGCAAAGGCCAGTGCCGGAGCAAACCCTGAGCGGGCATGGACAGGAACTGCCGGTGGAAGCGTGCTGCTCTACTCAGACAGCAAGTGGGCAAAATATACATCAGAGAAGCATCTCCTTGAGGCCAGGAAGAGAAATCTTGATACTGTACGGCTTGACACCACCTATGATGCCTCGGTTGCATACCTTAATGTGCTTCGTGCCCGCACTATAGAACGAATTTACAAGGAAAACCTGAAACTTACAGAGGCAAACCTTGCACGCGCCGAGACAAAAGTCTCAACCGGAGCCGCAGGGCCTGACGAGGTTTACCGTTGGCAGACCAAGTATGCCAATGACCGGAGCCAGGTACTGTACCGGGAATCTGACACCATGGATGCAATGGAGGCCCTCAACAGGATCATGCACCGGCCCATACAGGAGCGGTTCATCCCTGAAGAGGCAACCCTCAAGGATCCGCTTTTCATAATGGGTGACAAGTTCTTCCTGGAACTTATGGAAAATCCCCAGTACCTGATAAAGTTCAGGGAATTTGCCGCAAAAGAGGCAGTGGATATACGTCCTGAACTGAAAGGCTACTCCGAGGCAATAAAGGCAAAGGAGAGGCTTCGGGAATCTGCAAACCGCCAGGTATGGCTTCCTGATTTCACAGTTGAGTGGAAGGTTGACCAGTATTTTGCCCAGGACGGCTCCGGACAGAGGGACGCTCACCTGAGTAACCTTGATGATACCGACTGGAATGTTGGGGTTTATGCCCGGATCCCCCTGTTTGAGGGCGGCAAAAAGGTATCAGAGGCTGCAAGGCTTGAGCAGGAGGTGGCCAGGCTTCGCATCAACCGGAGCTCCCAGGCCGAGTTCATCGTGCAGAATGTGCTCAAGGCCATTAACCGCACCAGGGCGTCATATCCATCCATTACCCTGTCCCGCCAGGCCGCGGATGCAGCAAAACAGAATCTTGAGCTTGTGACTGATTCCTATGTACAAGGCATAAAGACCATTATCGACCTTCTGGATGCACAGAACCAGTCCCT
The DNA here is from genome assembly GCA_015494395.1 of Deltaproteobacteria bacterium. GTDB lineage: Bacteria > Desulfobacterota > Dissulfuribacteria > Dissulfuribacterales > QOAL01 > S144-17. Next base: position 1,112 of record WGBG01000126.1, on the reverse strand, counting down.
GAGTGCAGAGCTTGATGCGGCAAATGCCGTGTATAATTTTCTCATAGACTATATGGGAGTTCAGAGGGCAATTGGAGAATTTGTAACATTCATGCCTGAGCAGGAGCGCCAGTTGTGGATGGAAAGGGTCAGAACAGCACTGGGAATAAAAAAGTGACCTTGAATCCCAGGGACGTCTTTCTCTGTCCTGACTGTGATCTGGTAATCCCAAGGATTGATATAAAGCCGGGTGAGAAGCTCTGCTGCTGCAGGTGCGGGTGCGTCCTTGATGCGCCTGTTGAAAACAGTGCAGAAAAGACCATGGCGTTAAGCCTTACCGGACTGCTTCTTTTTGTGCCGGCCATCTTTCTCCCCCTGCTTACCCTTGACATTCTCGGACTTGAGAGCACTGGAAGCATCTATGCCAGCGTTAAGTCGCTGCTGGTGTCCGGTTTTGTGTTTACAGGGTTTGCGGTCCTTCTCACCAGCATTGTCATTCCCCTGTTAAAGCTGATGTTGCTGTGTGTGGTATCTGCCCAGGTTTGCATGCACAGGGGAAGCAGGATCACTGTTGCCATGTTCAGGCTGTACAACAGGCTTGATGAGTGGGGAATGCTCGAAGTTTACATGATTGGCATACTGGTCACAATAGTAAAGCTCTTTCATATGGCCAGCATAACATACGATACCGGTTTTTTCTGTTTCATAGGGCTCCTTGCAGCAACACTGCTGTCATCCTCCATGCTGGATGAAAATTATTACTGGAATGCCATATATGAGGCGTGCCAGAACAGTGCCCGGCGACAGGCCACGGCCGAAACACTGGTTCATGCCCCCTCGGATGTTGTGGAGGAGAGAATATGAAGGGGGAAACACCTGAGGGAATCCCGTTAACCGGCATGGATGCAGGGCTTTTTTTGTGCCATGAATGTCATTATGTGGTGAAGGCTGGGGATGAGGCTGAAGGTCTTAAATGCCCCAGGTGTAACAGTGCCATTCATCCCAGAATACCCAACAGCCTGGCACATTCATGGGCATTTGTCATTACCTCACTTGTGCTGCTGTTTCCGGCCAACATGCTCCCGATTATGGCAGTGGAGTATATGGGCTCATCAGAGTGTTCCACCATTATG
>WGBG01000125.1 GCA_015494395.1 Deltaproteobacteria bacterium | reverse complement strand
TTATATCTATCATACTCTTCAACTTTTGAAACCCTTCGGGATTGCCGGATTCACTGCATCTCCTTTGTCAGAGAAATTCCCATATAGCCGACTATTATGGGAATTTCCCTTTCGCGGATCTACAGCAAATCCGACAATCGCTCAATCCAGGATTTATTTACCTGATATTATTGTGGAACTATTTGGAACACTATTCCTTTTTTTGAAAAAAAATGGTTTTGAAACCACTCTGTTAATTAGTTTAACATTGTATCTTACGAATTCTATGCCTGCTTTGATTGACCAAGGAGAAGCATTCTTTAACAGAAAAAATATTACTTCTATAATATTATGACGCCTCTCCTTCATCTCCCAGAATTTCTTCCAGCGCTCACTGTCGCCATAAACAAGAAGTGCCTTTTTTCGTGTAGATTCTATAGAATCGTCAAGCGCAATGCTGCAGCCAGTCTTTACAATCCTGAAACTTTCCTTTCCTTCTTTTTTACCCCTGTTGACATGTTTTCTGTCAAGAGTTTTGCTGAATTTAACATCTAACGGGATCTCGATAAATTCACTGTCATAGGGATATTTCATCAACAGAGTTTTGCAGGAGACGACATCATTAACCCTGTTGGCAGGCACCCTAATTTCCAGGCCAGCACCGTTCCAGGAAAGGTCTGTTAACTTTGCATTAAATCTTTCTGTTCCAGTACAGACCTCGACATTCCTCCATGCCTTAGCTCTATGGAATTTTCGTACCTGTTTTTTCTCATACACCACGCCCAATGTAAAAAACATTATGGCAATATTGAACATTATCCAGCACCCGGTTACTAAAAGTGTATCCCGGTATATTGGCTCATAGTTGTAATTATGTATACATATTCCCATAGAAATTACCAACGCCCAGAAGATAAGATGAAACGGGTAGGCCAGGGCGCTTAATTTATCTTCTGATAGTGTATATCCCTTGGAGGTAACCTTAAACGAGGTGGCCCTAGGATTTCTAAGAACATCTATAATTGCAGGAAGTATGTAAAGAGACTGAAGTATCTCGTATATTTCTGAAAATAGTGGCCACCTTACATGACCGTGCAGATAATTATGAGTAATAAAAAGCGTCAGGATGTAAGGTACAGTGTAGGTTAAGATCTGATGCATGGATGCATTGTACACATTCAACTTGAAAAAGATAAAGAATAGAGGCGCTATAAGGAAAATTATACGTGCAAAACAAAAAAACCAGTAAAACATACAGTTAAAATAGCATATCTTTTGATACCATTTCAGCCCTGGTTCAGTAAAAGGACTCTTTAGCAGGAATATCTGAATCATTCCCTGTGCCCATCTGACCTTTTGGGAAATAAAATCTGAAAAAATATCAGGCGTCATTCCGCAAACAAGAGGATGAGGTATATATATACTTCTAAATCCATTGGCATGGAGGGCAATAGCGGTCTCGGCATCCTCGGTTACAGTCTCCCCCTTGAAGCCTTTGGTGGTCTCAAGGCATTTTCTACTAAGAAGTGCTGCAGAACCACAAAAATACGCAGAGTCCCAGAAATCCATCTCGGGGAGCACGCCCCTGTAAAACATTTCATTCTCACTGGGGGCTGAGTAAAATATCTTCAGATTTTTATCTATAGGATCAGGGTTAATAAAAAAATGCGGGGTCTGTACGAGAAAAAGTTTAGGATCTTTTATAAAATAATGTGTGGTTTTGATCAGAAAATCCTGGGTCGGAACATGATCACAATCAAGAACCGCAACAATTTCACCACTGCTGTGTTTCAACGCAAAATTGAGGTTTCCAGCCTTTGCATGGGAGTTATCTTTTCTTGTTAAATAGGTAACTCCAGCCTCTTTACAAAAGCTGGACAGTTCTTCATAGCGTTTAAGAGCGGCGGTGCGGACCCTGTGATTAGCTGAATTTCGTCTTGCCTCAGTAGCCCCATCATCTAAAATGTAAACATGAAACGTGCCATCAGGATATATTATGTTTTTTGCTGCAAGGGCGGTTATCTTCGGGATTTCAACAGGTTCATTATATGTTGGAATAAATATATCTACTGTTGGAAGCCTTTTTGTTCCGGCAGGTGGGCATTCAGGCTTTCTGTATAGCGGCGCCACACCTACAAAAAGGCTTAGGAAAAAGAGAATGGCGCTGTACAACTCTGCTCCCACAAGTAATAGAGCAGCTATGATATCAGGAATACCCATAAAGGAAATGGTCTGGGTAAGTCTCCAATGCCAGTACTGAAAGGCCGAAAACAAAGCAAGACTTATATAGATACATCTAGGATATCCACTGCGCCTGAAAAAGATGTTCAATATAAGTAACAGACAAACAATTCCATATATTGCAATCCCCCATTTGTCTGGAATCACCAGGACTGATAGCCAGAAATATACAACAAGACCAGTGGCTGTTACTAAAATAGAGATCTTGTCTGCCTTAAAATCTGAGGCAAGCTCCATAAGAAATTCATCCCACCTTAAAAGCCATAATTACCTGTTAATACGATATTTTCTTTATCTTGTAAGTTCAGAGTTCAAGACCTTCTTAACCTGCTGCAGCAGGACATTAAACCTCAGGGGTTTGCTCAAAAAACAGTCTATTCTTGCTGTTTCCGCAACAGCTCTAAGTTCTTCATCAGCATAACCAGTGTTAAGAATGATGGGGATGTCGGGCCTTAACTGCTTTATTTTACGTGCGAGTTCAATCCCAGTCATGCCGGGCATAGTCATATCCGTTATTATAATATCAAACATCTTGCTCTTTTGTGAAAACACAGCCAGGGCATCCGAGGGATTGCTGTAGGCTTGTACATTAAAACCTGCTATTTCAAGAAACGCCTTTATGGCACTGCTTATCGCCTGTTCATCGTCTATCACCATTATCCGTTCCTCGTGCCGCATCTTAGAGAATTCTGGCAGAAATAAATCTTCAGAGGAATTGGTTTCCTTTGCAATTGGCAAGTAAATATTTACTTTGGTCCCTTTGCCAATTTTAGTGTCAAGAATTATGTGCCCCTGTGCCTGTTTGACAATACTGTGGACAAGGGCCAGCCCCAGCCCGGTTCCCTCTCCCCGTTTTTTTGTAGTAAAATATGGTTCAAATACACGCTCCACTATCTCTGGAGGGATTCCACCTCCCGTATCGGAAACTTCAAGATGAGCCCATTCCCTGTTAGCTGTTAACGGCCCCATATCTGTTTCGCAGATACATGCATGTTCCGGAACTGAGGTAGTCCGCGAGAGTTTTACAGTCAAAATTCCGTGTCTGCCTTCCATTGCCTGGTAGGCATTAGTGCATAGATTCATTATTATTTGATGGATATTAACCGTTGGGGCATAAACTGTAATATCCTCAGATGATATGTCTGTCCTTAATTCTATAGTGGCAGGAACAGCAGCGCGCAGCATTTTCAGGATTTCCTTGACAAGAGATGTAAGGGAAGTCATCTCCGGTTCGTCTCCACTCTGTCTGCTTATAGTCAAAATCTGCCTGACAAGATCGGTGGCTCTGGCAGATGACAGCAATATCCTTTTAAGAAATTGCTGCAACTGCATGTCTGTTTTGTTGTGCAGCATGGCCAGTTCGGTGTTGGCTACTATTGCAGTAAGTATGTTGTTAAAATCATGAGCAATTCCTCCCGCAAGCGTACCTATTGCCTCCATCTTCTGGGCATGCCTCAGCATCTGTTCGGTTTCTTTCAATTTTGTGATATCGTGGGATACATGTACTATGTAGTCAATATTGCCACGTTGGTCCTTTACCGGCGCCGCATTTAACATGATGGACTTATTAATTGTTGGGAGTTCTATCTCAATGTTTTCCGTTTTGCCTGTTTGCATGGCTCTGTTTATTGCGCACTGATCACAACCTTTTTTCCCGCAATTCATCACTTCACAACAACATGCGTTGGGCAATGAACGGTGATCAACTCCATAGATTTCTGCTACTGCCCTGTTGGCAAGTATTATTCTTTTATTCCTGTCAAGCAGCATAATGCCTGCCCTGACTGCATTAAAGGTATCTCGCCAACGCTGTTCACTTTTATGCAAATCAAGGGTCAATTTATGTTCATTGGTGACATCCTGGAGGACACCCATTGAGGAAACAAACAACCGCTCTTTGAAGTTCAGTGAACCTGTTTCCCTAATATACCTGATATCATCAAATCCCCTCCTGATCCTAAAAATTATGGAAAATTCTGAACTCCTCCTAGTAATGGCATTCCTGTAACTTTGCAGGACATCCCTTCTATCTTCCGGTACTATCCGGCGGAGGAATTTTATTAGGGAAGGTTTTGTATCAGATTTGTCATACTCAAGTAGGCTGAACATCCCTTCAGACCAGTGAATTTGGCCTGAATCAGCAATATATTGCCAATGCCCAAGCAGGGCTATCTTCTCTGCCTGCCTGAGTCTCTGTTCACTGATCTGCAGTTCTTCGGCCTTAACTGCCTCAGCAGTCTCATCCTTCAGGTGTACCAGTATTGCCTGCGTGCCTTGAAAATTTATCTTTGTCGCATGGATATAGACAACAATGCGCCTGCCATTAAAAATGCGGTCGAGACGAAGATTGGCTATCTGGCCATCATGCTCAAGTCTTTGGATAAATTGCTGCCTCTCATCCCTGTTTTTCCACCCTCCCAACTCAATCCAGTTTTTCCCGATTAACTCATCCAGGGGCAGTCCGGCAAAATTGGCCGCGGCCTTGTTTGCCTGCAGTATATGACCGTTTTCATAATCAGAGATAAAAAGTGGATCAGAAATGGTATTGAAGATGTTGTTATAGAATTTTGTGGTTTCTAAAAGATTAAACATGGTTGAATTACCAAAAATAAAATTCAGTCCGGTAATCTTCTGCTGCTTTTCGAGTTGTGAGTCAGGCAGAATCAAGATTTACACTATCAACACCCAAGTACACTCTGGATTTGTTTATAACAGCCTTTAGTAACTGTTTACGGTTCTATATTGATTGCCCTTGTCTAAACTGCAACTATCTTTTCGTGCCATCATCTCGTCTGCTGTCCCATTTTAGCTGCTCTTCTGATTAGCCCGATCCCATCCCACTTTCAGTTTTTCAAAGGGCTATGTCCGATTCACAGTGGCCCTTGTTTATATTTATCAGTGTAATGGTAAGAGTTATACCTTTTCGTGGCCTTACTTGTCCAGCATTTCAAGAAGCAACATTGAGATAAGGCTCCCGGTAATTATAGTCATTTATAAAGGTAGATTTCTGTCATTCTTTAAGAATAGTTGAGTACATGCCGAATGGTTAAATATGAACTTGAGAAAGCTCAAGTTATGGTGGGCAATATACTATTTTGGTAGTTCGGATATAGAAATTTCTCTTGCTTTTATAAATTCCAACCGGGGGATTGGAGAATTTTATACTTTCGCAAAGGATTAAAGTTGGAGTAAAAATTTAACATTATTTTTTAATATTTGAGCATATCGCAACCCAATTAAAAAGTGTATTCCCTTAACTATTCAGAATTAGAATTCGTGAAATTAAACTATGTGACAAGGATGGATATTCATGATTGAAAAAGTTAAGACCAACATTGGGAATTTGTTGCTTTCTATTTCCGATGCAGTTGAAATGGTCAGTCCTGTGGTTGCCTCCCATCAACTGCGTACTTCGTATATTGCGTGGCAGATCGCACTTGCCGCCAAACTGCCGCGAGCGTCCGTGGAAAAGTTGTATAAGGCAGCTCTTCTGCATGATATTGGGGCATTGGCGCCTGAAGAAAAAATAAAGCTCCATGCGTTTGAAACAGAAAAAACGGAACAGCATTGTGTTATAGGCGAACTGCTTTTCAGGATGACTCCGGTCCTTGAGGATGCCGCAAGGATTGTAAGATTTCATCACAGAAAATGGTGCGACTGGCGATGTCCTATTGAGGATCCCGATGTTCTTGAAGCGCAGATACTCTTTCTTGCAGATTATGTGGAGCGGCTCATAAGGCGGGATGTATTTATTTTGAACCAGACCGAATCTTTGCTGGCGAAGCTCAAAAAAAAGGCAGGCAAAGAGATTCATCCAGGGGTTATTGAAGTATTTATGGAGATTGCCTCAAGAGAAGATTTCTGGCTGGATATTGTAAACAGCAAGCTGCATGCAATAATGCGTGACTCTGGGCCTCTGCATGGCATTGAAGACGATTTTACCATGCTTGTATCCATTGCGTCACTCGTAAAGAACCTCATTGACTTTAAATCCAACTCTACAGCCGCACACTCCGCCGGTGTAACAGAATGTGCGGTGCAATTGGCATCCCTTGAAGGATTTACAGAATTTGAACTTATGTGCATGGAAATTGCCGGCAATTTCCATGACCTGGGTAAGCTTGCCGTTCCGGTGGCAATACTTGATAAACCTGAAGCCCTGACACCTGATGAATATAATACTATGAAACAGCATCCATATCTTACATACATGGCGCTGAAGAATACAGGAATGGGACAAATAGCTGAGTGGGCAGCGTTTCATCATGAATTCCTCGACGGATCAGGATATCCCTTCCATATTAAGGATGAAAATTTAACTACAGGAGCAAGGATTATGGCTGTAGCAGAGATGTTTGGCTCATTAAGTGAGGAAAGACCATATAGGCCTGTGAGGGATAAAAAGGAAGTTAAGGACATCCTGAGCGATTATGCCAAAAACAACCTGCTTGATAGCAGAACTGTCAATCTTCTCGTTGATAATTATGATGATATAAATTCTATGGTGGAAGAGAAACGTGCCGAGGCGAGACGTTACTATTCCCGACAGATAGAACAGCATCCCGGCTGAAGCAGGACGTTTATAAATTGGTCATAGTAATTTTATCAGTCCGAACATAAGAACATAAGGAGGTGGATCATGTTATGGAAGGATGATTATGCAACTGGTATAGTTGTAATAGACGAGCAACATAAAAAACTGGTGGATATGACAACAATCCTTGAAGATGCGACAAAAGCCCATGAGGAGATGACCTACGAAACGGGAAAAATCTTAAAAGATCTGGTAGACTATGTAAAGGTTCATTTCCGCGATGAGGAAGAGGTTATGAAAAAAATATCTTTTCCTGAATATTCGCGTCATGTCGAACTTCACAAGAAACTTGTGAACGAGGTGCGGGATATACTTCTTGTCTTGAAAAAAGGGGGTAGGTTAAATAATAAGGAACTTCTAATCTTCCTTCAGAGATGGCTAATTGAGCATATCATTACTGAAGATAAAAAGATCGGGCAGTATCTTTTGGGTAATCCGTAAGGTATTACTGATTTATGATACACGAATTCAGTGCGCCATTCAGCAACTTTGTTCTCTCACTCTCCGACGCGATAGACATTGCCAGTCCCGACATCGCTTCACATCAGATAAGGACAGCGTTTATAGCCTGGAAAATTGCCAGGGAGGCTGGACTTTCGGATGGAGAAATCAATAACATATTCCTGGCCGCAATATTCCATGATATCGGCGCGCTATCCTTGGAAGACAAGACCAGGCTCCACGCAGGACTAAAGCTAAAGAATGTTGACATCAATGCCCATTGCATCCTGGGAGAAGAACTCTTCAAACTCTCATCCCTACTGATGCCCTCAGCACGCATTGTACGGTATCATCACCGGCCATGGCGAAGTTGGGATGAATCAATTGGACATTCTGATGTCATGGGTGCACAGATAGTATTCCTGGCTGACACCATTGAACGTTCAGTTCTGCGCAACGAATATATTCTACACCAGGTAGATGATATAAGGACCAGGATTGCCTCTTTGGGAGGTCCCACTATTCACAAGGATATCGTGGAGATATTCATGCTGGTATCTAGGTATGAAGATTTCTGGCTTGATATGGTGTCACCCCGTTTATATTCGTTACTGCTGCATTATGGGCCTTTCAGGAAGAGCGAAATTTACGAGAAGGATATTTTTTCAATCGCATCAATTTTTCGTCACCTAGTGGATTTCAAATCCCGGTTTACTGCCACTCATTCAACCGGAGTGGCGCAATGTGCAGTTATGCTGTCACAATACCTTGGGTTCACTGATTCCGAAACAACTCAGATGGAAATTGCAGGATATTTTCACGATCTTGGAAAACTTGCTGTACCAAATTCTGTTTTGGAAAAACAGGGTAAACTAACCAAAAGAGAGTTTGAGATTATAAGACAGCATACCTATTTCACATATACTGTCCTCAGTACCATAGGCGGACTTGACCTGATAGCAGAGTGGGCGGCATTTCATCATGAAAAACTGGATGGCACCGGCTACCCATTTCACGTCAAGGCAGAAAAGATAAATATTGGCGCCAGAATAATGGCAGTTGCTGATATTTTTACAGCCCTGTTTGAAAACAGACCGTACAGGGATGGGATGGCTAAGGAAAAGATAAAAAAGATACTGTCAGCACAGGTAACCAACCAGGCCCTTGACAAATTGGTTGTTGATATACTGCTGGATAACTTCAAGGATGTTGCAGGTAATGTTAAGGCCAGGCAGAAGGAATCGGAAGCCCTCTTCGAGATGAAATTTGCAAAGATAAAAGACCAGGTTTCTTCAACCCCTCACGCCTGAAACATAGATTGGATTTCCTGACATTTAAGTTCATGAAAATCTCCTGATATACCACTGAGCTGCCCTGTCCAGGCCGGACCTTATGGAAAATTCAGGTTCATAACCAATAAGTTCCCTTGCCTTTGAAATATCTGCAAGTGAGTGGCGAACATCTCCGGGGCGGAAATCCCTGTAAATGGGTCTGGTATCTTTTGCCTCCGGAAATTTCTTTACCACACGTTCTTTTATCAACTCAAAAAGCTCATTAAGCGTGGTCCTTTGGCCAAAGGCTATGTTATAAACCTGATTTGCTGCCCTTTCGTCAGATGTGGCTGCAAGGATATTTGCCTGAACGCAGTTGTCTATAAAGCAGAAATCCCTGCTGGTCTTGCCATCACCGTTGATATAAACCGGCTCACCCTTCATTATGGAAGCAAACCACTTGGGGATTACTGCAGCATAGGCGCCGTCAGGGTCCTGCCTCTGCCCAAAGATGTTGAAGTAGCGAAGGCCAATGGTGTTAAAACCGTATGTCCGTGCAAACACAGAGGAATAGAGTTCGTTTACCAGTTTGGTTACAGCGTAGGGAGAAAGGGGGTTTCCTGTTTTGTCTTCAACCTTTGGAAGATCCGGGTGATCCCCGTAAGTTGAGCTTGAGGCAGCATAGACAAAACGCTTAACAGGCTCATTCCGTGAAGCCACAAGCATATTCAGAAAACCCGATATGTTGTTTTCATTGGTATTGATTGGATCCTCTATTGAACGAGGTACAGAGCCAAGTGCAGCTTGATGAAGCACATAATCAACGCCGGCACATGCCTTCCTGCATGTATCAAGGTCCCGGATATCTCCTTCAATAAAATTGAAATTTGACCACTGTTCAGGAGTGACCAGTTCCTTGACCTCATCAAGATTGTGCCTGAATCCTGTGGAAAAATTATCAAGGCCAGTAACATTCTGGTCCAGTCTAAGAAGGGTTTCAAGCAGGTTGGAACCAATAAAACCCGCCACTCCTGTGATTAACCATGAACGGGGATTTTCTTTCAGTTTGGAGCATATATCGGCGTAATGTGACATGATTTATCCTTTTATAATTTTAATTATTTTGCGAGCAATTATGTTTTTTGGGGTTCTTCACTATACGACTTGGCATGGGGCACAGTTTCAATTTAACCGTATCCGGGATCATCAAGTTTGAAAACCGTCTTCCTGAAAAACTCTATCATTGCCTTTCTCATGCGAAGCATCTTTATCTGTTCAGGGATGAGATCAGAAATTGCACTCTTCATAATTGACATTTTATATTCTATGTGACCGGCAAGCCTGTTGTCCAGATACCATGTGTAAATTAAACCAAAAAGAAGGCCGGGAGGGGTGAAGCCCTCACTTGCATTTATGACCCTGGTATAAACAAGCCTGGAATCAGGATCACGGCTTAAACGGGCAAGGCACAGGTAGCGATCAAGCTCAACTGCATTAAAAAAACAGGTCCTGTTTTCTTCAGGCTCAATTTCAAGCCTGAATATCTTTCCGACCTGTCTTCCATCATATTCAAGCGGTGTTACAGCCTTGGCATGTGAGTAGTTACCGAGCAGGGATTCACCAAGGGCAACCAGAAAGGCTGTTTCAAATTCCTTGTCCCGATTAACAATATCACTCCTTATTTTTATCATGCTGTCATGCGGATCATAAAAAGAGAGGATATTATCCCACTCCTGGCTCCTTGGCCAGGCATCAGGGTTTAAAAGCTTAATTCCCTTAACAAAGTCAAGATGCGCAGGAAGGATGTCCTTGTGGTGCCAGAAGAGCTCAACAAGTGTGGATAAAAGCGCTTCAGGAACCGTAATGGATGAGAGCCTTTTCTTAATTGCCTTAAGCCTTTCATGAAGCATCAACCCTCCAATAACTGTATGGGGCTCTGTATGCTCTGGAGGGAGAATAAAGGGATCATCTGTTGCAAGATCCAGGGAATTTCTTGCAGCCCAGATGGTCTGAACTGCTATTGAAAACGCCCTGGGACAATGCTGTACCACGTGCCTTTCCCTAAGTGCCTGTTCTGAAAATATCCCTGCCTCCACCGGTTTCAGACCGTGGGCCTGTACCCTTCCTGAATCAAGATAAATTGGTATCTTGTTTTCAACTGCATAGCTCTGAAGGACACTTCCAGGTATATCCTGAAGCCCAAGCACCAGTACCTGCTGAAACAGATCCTTGATTCCTCCGGGAATATTTCGGCTGTATGCGGCAATCAGGTCTGAAACATAAAACCGCCTGCTTGGATCATCCCGTGACATGTCGGTTTCACCCTCCTGTGCCCACAGGTTTGCAACCAGAATTTTAAGTGCCCTGGTATTTTTCCTGACAGCATTTGCAATATGCGGGACATGAAGGATGGGAATAAGGCTTGTAAACAGGCTTCCAGGCGCAAAGATGAGTATATCTGCCTCTTTTATGGATTCTATGACCCTGGATGGCACATGCGGGGTTCTTGTAAACTGCACAAAAACCCGCTCAATGGGATATCCCCGCCTTGCAACTGAGGATTTATGTTCACCTGTAACAAGAACGCCGTTTGAATACAGGACCTGCAGCCGGGCAGGGGTGGTTGCACATGGGAGGACTGCATCCGGGGCAGCACCCACAAGTTCTGAAACACGGCAGATGCCCTTGACAGTCACCTCATCGGGCACAGTTTCTGATTCAGGTGAGACCTGGCTGTAGATGGATGCGGCAAGGATGAGATTACCAAGGCATTGGCTCTTTTTGAGCACTTTTTTTAATCTGTGGTCTGAAAAAATGGCAGAGAGAAACTGAGAAAGCCCGGTACGCATGGAGTCAGGAAGTTTTTCAAGGCTTGCTCCTGAATCAGAAACAAGCTCATCAACAGAGGCAGGCACCCTGGTCAGGCGGTAGTTAAAGAGGGCATGCAGGCAACTTACAACATCAACACTTTTCCTGGCGCTGAGACCGTAATGTTCACGAAGTATTTTTTCCTGAATGGATGATAAAAGTACATGCCTTATATCCCCCAGTGCAACAACAGGAAGCTCTTTTAAAAGTTCACCAGTAGAACCGCCATCATCTGTAATACAGGTAATTGCCGTGGTTTTGGGAAATATCTTCTTAAGCCCCTGAAATGGAGACTGGGGCCAGCCTGATCGCCTGCTGTCTCCCCCGATTATATTGGATAGGCCAGTGCCCCCTCCAAGTATCACCACCCTTACATCAGATGTATCCAACCTCCTGATGGTACCGGCAAGTTTTTCCAGTTTGCGCGACACCTCAATGGGAAGACCTGAGACAGTGCCGTAAAGCGCTAGCTCAATAAGTTTCTCAGCCAGATCACCCCTTGGGACAAGATCAAGAGGGTTGATAGCAACATTAAATATATCTTTAAGGCATGTACTTATATCACACCTGTCTGCCATCTAATATCTCCTCGAAAAAGCAGGGTAATATACTCTAAAACAGAAAAACTTGAAATATTGAAGGAAAAAATTATTCTTCTGCTCTATGAAGCTATTTCAACCCGGCATCTTTGATACTCCTCTTATCGTCTATAACAGGGCGGTTAAAAAACTGGCTGAACTGGATGCTGCCGAGGCATCAAGCCTTCTTGATAAATACAGAAAAATGACGCCACAGGCACAACTGCACCTTGAATATTCGCTTGTTGCCCTGCTTGAGGACTGGACGCTTAAAGATGCCATCAAGTCAGATCCTGAAACAGCCCTGTCTATCTGGGAGCAGTGGGAGGCTTCAAACAAAAAGCTGTTTCAAACGGATTCCGGAAAACAAAATCTTGTCTCAGGTGTTTCAAAAGCCCTTTTTGATAAAGTCACATCAAATTTCTCACTTTCTTCCAATGTCGCTGCCAGCAGTGATGAAGAAGTTTTTTTTTATCAAGGCGGTGCAATAAAATGTTTGATGCTTGCAAAACGGTGGAAGGATGCTGCAAGGCTATGTGAACAGCGTGTAATCTGCTCTGAGAAGCCTGCCAAAATTCTGGGTTATCATGCCAACTGTCTGTTTCAGATTGAAAAACCAGGTTCTGCTAGAACGCACTGGCTTCAGGCGTGTCTCATCTGCCCCGATGACATTGATACGGATTTTGTCCCTGATCAGGACACACGAGAGCTGCTCCTTAATCTGGAATACGTTTGTGATGAAAATGACTTTCCGGACGGGCCATGGAAGAAACAGAGGGAATGGGCTGCTGCCATTGGGCTTATCACCGGTGTATTCAAGGTGCCCCCCCCTGATTCCCTCTGCCCTGTCTTGGATATTGAATACCTATTTTCAGACCAAAAGATAAAGCAAGCGAATCAAAAAGGGGCAGGGAAGAAATTTGCCGCAGGTTTAATGCTTGGCTTCAAGCCAAATGGAAGTTCTGAGACGGATGATGAAGAGCAGCGGTTAATAAAAATAAGACGGGCAACCAGGGAGCTTGCCCCGGAGCTTTTTACCCATGCACTGAAGGCTCTTTCCTGAACTTCACATCGGGTGAACCTTAATCCGGCAGAAACTGCTTTATGAAAAATAATCCTTTAAATAAAACCTTTTTTGAAGATCTAATAAGCAGCTGGACAGCTATGATGCTCCGGCATCGCTTGGGCGTACTGGCACTGTTTGTGTTAAGCACAGCAATGCTCTTTTGGTATATCATTGGGCACTTGGGGATTATAACCAGTACAACCGGCATGATCTCGCCTGATCTTGAATACCTGAAGCTCTATCATCAGTACAAGAAGGCATTTCCGCAATCATCGGACACCATTGTAATAGTAATTGATGGTGAAAACCCGGACATTGCCATTGATGCACGCAACAGGCTTGCTGCAGAGCTGTTAAAAGAAAGGGAACACTTCAAAGAAATATATGCCCCTGGCTCAGAGGATTTTTTCAAAAAGAACGGCCTTCTCTATCTCTCTGTACATGAACTTGAAGCACTGTCCCAACGTCTGGCTGAGATTCAGCCACTGCTTGGAACACTGGCAAGGGAACCTGATTTGCGCGGGCTATTTTCCATCCTTGGCCAGGCAGAAGGTCACGGCGAGGAAAAAAGGCTTGACCGGCTCTATGCAGAGATTGAAAAAGGTGTCAGGGCAGTTGAGCAGGACAGATTTTACCAGGTTTCATGGCTTAACCTCATGGATTCAGGCGGGGCCTCACTTACCAGGGCTAACAGGAGGCAGTTTGTTATTGCCTATCCTGTTCTTGATTACACCACAATTCTCCCTGGAAAGGAGGCAATGCAGCAGATCCGGGATGCAATAAACAGGCTGAAGCTTGACCAGGCCCACGGTTTAAGGGCAAGGCTCACCGGAGATATTGCCATGGAGTACGAGGAGCTTGCAAGTGTTACCAGGGGTGCAAAGCTTGCCGGCTGGCTCTCCCTATTCATGGTTGCTGTTGTGCTTTTTGCAGGACTCAGGTCTGGAAGGCTGGTATTTGTAACCCTTCTAACCCTTTTAACCGGACTTGTCTGGACAGCAGGTTTCGCAGCCGCAGCCATCGGGCATCTGAACATGATTTCCGTTGCCTTTGCGGTTCTGTTTATTGGCCTTGGAGTTGACTACTCTATTCATTACTGCCTGAGATTCCGGGAACTTTTACGCAAAAACAATTCGCCCGCCAGTGCCATAGAAAAGACTGCCAGGGATACCGGCATGTCCCTGGTACTCTGCGCTGTTACCACTGCTACTGGTTTTTTTGCGTTTGTCCCCACAGATTTTTCAGGAGTAGGGGAGCTGGGACTGATCTCAGGGACAGGCATGTTTATCGGGCTATTCATAAATCTCACACTTCTTCCTGTGCTGCTCTCGCTGCTTGGCTTCAAGCCCTCTGAAATACATGAAGGGGATATCACGGCAGCCAGTGCAAAATCTGCCTCTTCCGGATCCGGCCTGAGCCTTTTTATGAAATTTGTCACCTTTCCTGTCAGGCACTCAAGGGCAGTTCGCATAACAGCCCTTGTACTTGGATTGCTCTCACTTACCCTGCTTCCACGAATAACCTATGACTGGAACCCGCTTAATCTCAGGGACCAGACATGCGAATCAGTAAGCACGTTCAAGGAACTGCTTGCTGATGTAAACTGTACGCCCTGGAGCCTTGATGTCCTGAAAAAACCTTACAGGGGGCTACCGGAAGAAAAAGACAGACTGGGATCTCTTCCAGTGGTTGACAAGGTGGTTGATATTGCAGATTTTGTCCCGGATAACCAGGAGGACAAACTATCCATTATTGAAGAACTTGATTACGTCATCGGCCCTGTCTTTATGCAGCCACAGGCAGCTGCTTCAACCTGTGAGGATAAGATTGCCGCAATTAAAAATTTTATATCTGCAGTAAGGATTAAGGCAAAAGATGCCTCTGGCAGGCCTACGCCATCAGAACAGTTGGCGTCACTCCTTGAGCAGTTTCTTGAAAAAGCAGAAAAATCAGAAAACCCTGAGGGTGCAATTAAAAGGCTTGAAAAAAGCCTTGTAGGCTCCCTTCCCCCACGGCTTGAAGAACTTAAGATGTCTCTTCAGGCAGAACCCTTCTCCCTGGACAGCCTGCCCAATGAGGTAAAAGAGCGCTGGATAGCAACAGATGGCAGGTGGAGACTGGAAATATTCCCCAGGGAAAGCCTCAACTCCCCTGAAAGACTTATAAATTTTATAACCAGTGTAAGGCAATATGAACCTGAGGCCACAGGCTACCCTGTAATTATTTATGAGGGGGGCAAGGTGGTGTCAAATGCCTTCAAAGAGGCATTTTCCATGAGCCTTGTTGTGATTACCTGTCTGCTCCTGTTCCTCATGCCCAGGAAAAAAGATGCCGTGCTTGTCCTGCTCCCACTTGCACTGGCAGCAGCGCTTACCGGCGCCATAATGGAGGTTGCAGGCATTACACTTAATTTTGCAAACATTATTGCACTTCCTCTGATTCTCGGCATTGGCGTTGATAACGGTATTCACATGGTACACCGTTTCAGAACCATGAAGGCTGATACATCAGAGATATTTTCCACAAGCACCTCTCGGGGCATCTTCTTCAGCACTCTTACAACCATCTGCAGCTTTGGAAACCTTGCTGTATCTCCCCACGAAGGAATGGCAAGCATGGGAAAACTTCTTGCCCTGGGAGTAGGGCTCACTCTAGTATGTACCATGGTGCTTCTGCCTGCCCTGATGGCGTGGGAGCAAAACAGGGCATCGAACAGTAATTTGTCTCTTCAGGGAAGGGGGGCATTGTAGCCCGAGTTTTTTTTTAGTAGTGTACTAAATCTGTACATCAACCGGGCAATACGTTTTTTGTTGTATTCCTTGAACCCAGCATGATTAAAATATTCACACCTAGATTGAGCGATTGTCGGATTTGCTGCAGATCCGCGAAAGAGGAATTCCCATAATAGTCGGCTATATGGGGATTTCTCTGACAAAGGAGATGCAGTAAATACGGCAATCCAGAAGGGTTTCAAAACTAGAAAGCTATAATCGACATAACTCCTTTTAATTTCATTGAAAAAATAATTTTCCAGATTTTGAAACGCTCAATCTAGGTCACAATCACTTATTGCCATGCACATAGAGATCAGCCTGATTACAATCATCATCACCCTGGCGGCAGTTATCTGCCTGTTGATATGGAGTTCCATAATGCTCCTTCCCTGGAAACCATGGGATACAGGTCAGAATCTTGATGCCGCTCCTGAATTTGCAGATGCAGACCTTAGCGATGTCACTGTTCTTATCCCTGCTCGTAATGAGGAAGAGGTAATTGGAGATACCCTGAGGGCCCTTATGGAACAGGGGAAAGGGCTTAATATCATACTTGTAAATGACAAGTCCTGGGACAGGACCTCCGACATAGCCAGAGAGATCTGTGGCGATTCAATAAAGATAATAAACGGGCTTGACCTGCCAAAGGGATGGACAGGAAAGATCTGGGCGCTGGATCAGGGATTCAAGCATGTAAACACCCCTAAAATCCTACTTATGGATGCAGACATAAAGCTTGATCCTGGTATGATTGCAACTGCCCTTGCAGCAAAGGATCATAACGGGCTGAACATGCTCTCTCTGCTGGCATGGCTCAGGATGGAAAGCTTCTGGGAAAAGCTGATGATGCCTGCATTTGTCTATTTTTTCAAAATGCTCTATCCATTCAAGCTTGCCAACTTCAAAAAATCAAGGGTTGCAGCTGCTGCCGGAGGCTTCATTTTGGTTGATACAGAAGCCCTGAGGAAGATCAAGGCCTTTGAGTGTATCCGATCAGAGCTCATTGATGACTGCGCACTTGCAAAAGAGCTTAAAAACGCGGGATTTTCTACCTGGATCGGCCTTACCCACTCTGTGCACAGTCTGCGAAGATATGAGGGACTGGGCGGGATCTGGAACATGATAGCCCGGACTGCATTTACTCAGTTAAAATATTCCCTGTTTCTCCTCCTGTGCGTAACATTTATCATGCTTGTCATGTTTTTTGGGCACATTGCCGGGCTATGTTACGGTGGAACAATAATATGGCTGCTTTCCTGGGTAAGCTTTACC
The DNA here is from genome assembly GCA_015494395.1 of Deltaproteobacteria bacterium. GTDB lineage: Bacteria > Desulfobacterota > Dissulfuribacteria > Dissulfuribacterales > QOAL01 > S144-17. The sequence continues at coordinate 16,752 of WGBG01000125.1, read as the reverse complement.
CTCATGGTTATTACGTACCTGCCTGTCCTTTCCTATTACAGGCGGTCATATCTATGGGCACTTGCCCTGCCGTTTACGGCGCTTCTCTATCTGCTTATGACATGGAGCTCTGCCTGGAGGCACTGGAAAGGACACACAGGTAGATGGAAAGGGCGTGAATATGATTGATTCAGCTTCCAGCTAAAAATCAGCAAAAAATGTAACTGTTCAGCGTATTATTGGTAATTAAGGTTCGTAAATGGGCTTGTTTTTCCGTTCCGGTGAATAATTTCTTGTTTTTCTAAGGCTTGCTTCGCAAAAATCGCGAAACTCGCTCCTACCTCGCTCAAACAGACGCGTTTTTTTTGCTTCGCTTCGCCAAGAAAAACTACGAAATTCTTCAAAGTCACTCCAAAACAAGCCCATTTACTTCGCTGAATAGTTGCCAAAAAATGACATAAATCAAGGAAGATAAAAAAAATATGAACATTATATTAGCACAGCCAAGGGGTTTTTGCGCAGGTGTTAACAGGGCAATCAAGATAGTCGAATGTGCTATCGAGAAGTACGGCCCCCCGGTTTATGTCCTGCATGAGATAGTGCATAACACCTATGTGATAAACGATCTTTCAGGCAGAGGCGCCATATTTGTTGAGGAGCTTGAAGAGATTCCTGAAAATACCCTGGCAATATTCAGCGCTCACGGTGTCTCAAAGGCGGTTGTTGAAAGGGCACAGGCAAGAGGGCTTACGGTAATAGATGCAACATGCCCCCTGGTGACAAAGGTCCATCATCAGGCAAGGCGTTATCTCAGGGAAGGCTATGATATAATCGTAATAGGCCATGCCGGGCATCCGGAAGTTGAGGGAACCCTTGGACGCATAAACGGAAAGGCCATTGTCATCTCCAATCCTGAGGAGGCAGCGGCAATCAAGGTGGAACCCGGGCACAGGTTTGCGTATGTTACACAGACCACATTAAGCACCGATGATACCAAGGACATAATAGCAACACTCAAGGAACATATCCCCGGTATTAGAGGGCCTGAGCTTAAAGATATCTGCTACGCAACCCAGAGCCGCCAGAATGCAGTGAGAGAGATGGCAAAAAAAATTGACATACTCCTTGTGGTAGGTTCCATGAACAGCTCAAACTCCAACCGTTTAAGGGAGGTTGGGGAACACAAGGGTCTTCCTGCCTATCTCATAGATAATGCAGATAGCATGGACCTTTCATGGTTTGATGATAACATGACTGTTGGAATAACTGCAGGGGCATCAGCCCCGGAGATTCTTGTGCAGGATGTGGTGGAAAAATTAAAGGCAAATTTCAACGTGCAGGTAGATAATATGAAAGGGGAAAAAGAGGTAATGAAGTTCAAGCTGCCTCCCTTTCCGGATTTTAAAAGAAAATAAATAAAATTTTATGGCCCATACAGAAAAGACAGAAAAGAAAAAAAACATAACCAAGATTACGCCACCTGAGTCCGCAAAAGCAGAACTGGTGCCTGATCACAGAAACCGCCGCAGGCTTTTTATCGGGCTGGTCATGTTGACCAGCTTTATTGTAGTGCTTTTTCTTGCCTCGCTTTGGGTGGTACCGTACTACGGTTTCAAGGCAATACACCCGCTTGCTCCCTGGATTGCAGGTGTCTTTATATTTATAGCAATACTTGCGGTGGTGTGGGCATCAGCCGGACTGCTGCTTAATGCTGCATTTGGAAGAAGCCTGCCATTTTTCAGAAAGATGCGCGGCGTCACTGTAAAACTGTTCCTGCCTATCATGACCCTTCTGGGGCGCATCTTTGGAATCTCCAAAAACAGTATCAGGTCATCCTTTATTAGGGTAAATAATGAACTTGTCCTGTCTGAGGCAGGGGTTTACAAGCCTTCGGAGATTCTGCTTCTTATGCCCCACTGCCTTCAGAAGAGCAAATGTAAAATCAGGCTGACATACGATATCTACAATTGCAAACGGTGCGGCAAGTGCCCGATAACAGGGCTGCTTGAGCTTAGTGACAGATACGGTATATTCCTTGCCATTGCCACTGGCGGAACCATTGCACGGAGAATAGTTGTGCAGAGGCGGCCAAAGATTATTATTGCAGTTGCCTGTCAACGGGATCTTGCAAGCGGAATTCAGGACACATATCCGCTTCCTGTTTACGGTGTGCTTAATGAAAGGCCGCATGGTCCGTGTCTTGATACCCTTGTCCCCCTTGATCACCTGGAAAAGGCAATAAGACGATTTCTGGATCCTGCCTGGTATCCTGAGAGGCTCGAAGCGAAAAAGAAGAAGCAGAAAACCGATGCAGCTTCAGATTCAAAGCCCGGTGATAACGATTCAGAAAATTTTGTTAAGGAAAAGCGGGCTGCAGCCTGATCATATCAGGTTAGCCAATGCATATGGTGCTTCAATAACGGCAAAAAGGCCAATGAAATAGGAGAACATCTTGGGAATTCCAGCCATTCAGAAGATAAGAATTGGTAAATATATTATAGGCCAGATGCTTTCAGGCCAGCAAAAGTTCCCCCTGGTACTCATGCTTGAGCCTCTTTTCAAATGTAATCTCAAATGCAAGGGATGTGGCAAGACCGCACACCCTCCTGAAATTCTGAATAAGATGATGACTCTGGATGAGTGCGTGGCAGCAGTTGAGGAGTGTGGAGCCCCGGTTGTATCAATCCCCGGGGGTGAACCCTTGCTTCATCCTGACATCCACAAGATCGTACGTGAGTTAACCAGACGTAAAAAGTTTGTATATCTGTGTACAAACTCCCTGCTGGTGCCCAAACGCATAGATGACTTTACCCCATCACCATATCTTACCTTTAACGTACACCTTGATGGCTTTGGCAAAAAACACGATAAAATGGTATGCCTTGAGGGGGCATTTGACAGGGCTGTAGAATCCATACGCCTGCTTCTGGCAAGGGGGTTTCGGGTTACTACCAACACCACTTTTTTTGCAGGAGAAACCCCTGAAAGTGCGGCTGAATTTCTGGATTTTGTGTCAGGGCTCGGAGTAGAGGCAATGACAGTTGCAGCAGGGTTTAACTATGAGGCCGCTGCTGACCAGAGTGCATTTCTGACCAGGGAAACTACAATAAAGCTGTTTAGAGGCATCATGAAGATTGCCAAAACCAGGAACTGGACATTTAATCACAGTGACCTGTACCTTGATTTTCTTGCCGGAAACCAGGACTACAGATGTACTCCCTGGGGAAATGTGACCAAAAACATCTTTGGCTGGCAGAGACCATGTTACCTGCTTGACGATGAGTATGTTCCATCATTCCGTGAACTGGTTGAAGGAACCGACTGGAACAGATATGGCAGAGGCAATGAGCCCCGGTGCACTGACTGTATGGTACACTGTGGTTATGAACCAACTGCGGTTATGGATACGGTCCGGAATCCGATAAAGGGGCTCATGGTAGGTTTGAAGGGCGTAAAGGTTACATAAGATCTAGGCAGATATTCCAGCACTTTTCCAGGGCTGTCATTGCCTTTCGAAAATCGGCATCCAGGCTTATAAGCCGTTTTGCCACCCTAGGATTTTTAAGCACTGCCTTGAATATGTGAAGGATATTTACACTGCCGTCACTTCTAAGTGCCTCTGCAAGGGCATCCGGCACAGCGCTGACAGCATCGTCACATACCACCTTTATAACCACTGTTGCTGCTCCAAATCCCATGGCAGCTCCTGCAAGGCCGGAAGCCTCCATGTCAACCACAAGTGCCCCGGTTTCCCTGAACAGCCGCTGTTTTTCTGTTACAGAGCAGAGGGCAGTAGGAGAGGTGTAAACAGGTCCGCGTTTTACCGGTATTCCCTGGGTCTCAAGTTTCTGGGACATGGCATCAGACAGGCTCTGATCACAGCGCATGATGTATGCAGAACCGCTCTTTCTAGGGGAGAGCACAGTGGTTGCAACTACCACGTCCCCGGCAGACAGGGATGGATCAAGCCCTCCTGCAGCCCCTGAAGAAGCAAGCCGTACCGCCCCTGCCTCAACCAGAAGGGATGCTGCATGCCTGGCACTCTCTGCCCCTACACCAGCCTGAACAACAGCAATATTTCTGGCAAGTTTGTTTCGGGTAAGCTTTACAGGCATGCCCTCAAGTTTCCACATCTGCGGCTTTCCAGGCATGACACGGTATTCATGCTTAAGTGCTACGACAATGCCCGCGGAGATATGTTCCTTATCACTCATATCAACAATTATTGAGCAGTAAATGTTTTGAAGCGGTTTACTGTAGGCGTTTCGTTTATGGCATTCTGCCTGTACTGATAGTATGCAGACCGTACCGCAATGTAGGGATCAAGGGATGATGCCTTGAAGTCCTCATACTCTCCAAGCCTCAAGGAGCGCAGATTCACCTCTTTTCCTGCCCTCATTGCAGCATTTTGCCAGAATTTGCCAACAAAGTAATTGAGCGGATAGAGATAAGAGTCACCTGCAAGCCCGATGGCATCCCTGGGACATGAAGGACCTATAAAAGGAAGAACCAGATAGGGGCCAAAGCCCACACCCCATACCCCAAGGGTCTGCCCGGTATCTTCGTAAACAGGCTGGAGGTCAAACATCCTGGAAGCAGGGTCCCCAAGCCCTCCTATGCCCATAATTGTATTGATGAAAAAACGTGCAGTAGCCACGCCAGCCCCTTTGAAGTTCAACTGCAGGAGACAGTTGGCAATGCGCACAGGGGCAGCAAGGTTCTGCCAGCCATTATTGATACTTTCCCTTAAGGGTTCAGGCATTATATGAGAGTAAACAGTTGCAACAGGTTTGACACCCCAGAAGTAAAGCCGATCATTAAATGTAAACATATACCGGTTGAAAGTCTCCAGAGGGTCCCATATATCTGCAGGCTCTTCAAGATCATCCCAACCCTCCAGATCGTCAAGGTCATCAAGTTCCTCTGAATCACCTTGCGCTGAATCGGGGTCAACTGCATGGCTGGTGTGAGCAGGTGACTGGACGGCATTCATATCAGTGCCGGATTCGGCCATGCACTGGGAGAAAAACAGGAACTGGGACACCGCAATTGCCAAGAGCAGGGCACAGAAGCATGAAAAAAACAGGGAAGTGGAACTTATGGCTGATTGTCTCTTCATTTGGTGATTCCTCCAGGACTTTATTCTCCCATCGACATGAAGCGGCCCTAACTTCAACTCAGGATCAATATTCAGGTAACGCAAAGTCTGCATTTCACCGGAAATTGCAGGCTGGACATGACCTGAATCCTGTTCGAATTGCAGATTGAGTATGAATACTAAATGATTATCCAGGCTGTCAATTAAAAAGCAGGTGGTATACAGGAATATCATTTACAACTAACTGTATTGATAGTTTAATTGCAGGGATTGTCTGATAATAGACACAAACTTTTTGCCTGGAGATTTTATCTGTCATGAAAGCGCTTGTTACAGGTGCCACAGGTTTTGTGGGATCCGCTGTTGCCAGAAAACTTTGCCAGTCTGGCCATGAGGTGAGGGCACTGGTGCGTTCCTCAAGTGTGCTTGAGAACCTGAAAGACCTTGAGGTTGAAACAGTTAATGGAGACCTTACTGATCTCGCAAGCCTGAAACGTGCATTGGCGGGTTGTGACTCCCTGTTTCACGTTGCAGCATGTTATAAATTATGGGTTCCTGACCCTGATGAAATTTACAGGGCAAATGTGGATGGCACTGAAAATATAATTCGTGCAGCACTTGAAAAGGGAATTGATAAAATCTGCTACACAAGCAGTGTTGCAACCCTGGGGTTGAACAAGGACGGCACACCTGCTGACGAGGAGACACCTGTAAACCTGGATGACATGATCGGGCATTACAAACGCTCAAAATATCTTGCTGAAGAACGGGTCAGGAAAATCGCCAGGGTAGAGAATGCGCCTGTTGTAATAGTAAATCCATCTACTCCAATAGGACCTGGGGACATCAAACCCACTCCAACTGGTAAGATGGTGCTTGATGCTGCCAGGGGCAAGATGCCTGCATACGTTGACACCGGATTAAATTTTGTCCATGTGGATGATGTTGCCCAAGGGCACCTGCTTGCCCTTGAGAAGGGAAAACCCGGCAGACGCTATATACTCGGTGGCACGAACCTCTCACTTAAAGAGCTTCTTGAAATGATAGCAGCCATAACCGGTGGCAGACCTCCGTTCCTTAAACTTCCACATTCATTTGTGATGCCCGTTGCCTGGCTGTCCGAGGCATGGTGCAGAATCACAGGAAAGGGGGAGCCACTTGCCACAGTGGAAGGGGTAAAGCTTGCCAAAAAAATAATGTTTTTTTCTTCAAACAGGGCAGAGCGTGAACTTGGATACACCCACAGGCCGGTAGAGGAGGCATTATCAGATGCCATAGCCTGGTTCAGGGAACACGGATATATGACAAAATAGCCTTCCTGCTGCAAACAGCCGATGTCTCCATGAAAAAAACCGGATACATACTTTTTTTCGCAGGACTTGTTCTGTTCACCGCAGTTCTGGGTTATTATGGTTTCTTTGAAATAATTTCAGCCCTGAGCATGATGGGAGCAGGGCTGTTTCTGGTTGCTGCATCGCATCTGCTTCCACTCTTTCTTGATTCCCTGGCATGGAAGCCTCTGTTGTTTAATGCAGAAAACAAAATAAAAATCATTCACCTGTTGTGTGCCAGATGGGTTGGGGAGTCAATTAACTCCCTGCTCCCAGCGGCCCAGGTAGGCGGAGATTTTGTTCGCGCCAGGATGCTTGCCAAGCATCATGGAGTAAATGCCTCTGTGGCAGGTGCAAGTGTGGTTGTTGAGCTTACCATCTCTGTCATAACCCAGGTGCTCTTTACCCTTATGGGTATAGGATGCCTGCTTATAATGGGTGAAAACAGTATGGCAGGAGCTGCATCTTTGGGAGCCATGTTTCTGGTTCTGTTAACAGCAGGGTTTATTACAGCGCAGAGACTTGGAATGTGGAAGAAGTTTGTGGGAATCCTTTCTGCATTGGGCGGCAGGGAAAATTTCAGGCTACTCTCCGTACAGGCAGATGCCCTGGATCAGGCGGCAATGGCTATATACAGCAACAGGAGGGCGCTTTTTATCTCTGTGTTCTGGCGTCTTACTGGTTGGATTGCAGGTGTAGTCGAGGTGTGGATAGCCCTAAGGCTGCTTGAAACCAATACAGGTTTTGTTCATGCATTTATGCTTGAGAGCCTGGGGCAGGCAATTCGCGCAGCGGCATTTATCGTACCAGGTGCCATTGGAATCCAGGAGGGCGGCTTTGTTATTTTGGGAGGGTTGGCAGGACTTGGCCCTGAGATTGCCCTTAGCCTTTCCCTTGCAAAGCGCTTCAGAGAATTGTTGCTTGGGTTACCAGGTCTTGTTTACTGGCAATCAGAAGAGGGCATTGTGTTCATTAAAAGAATAAAAAAAATCATCAGGAGATAAATATGACCGTTTCACAATTTCAAAACTGTCTGAAACTTGCAATTATAATGTGTGCGGCAGGCATGTTTTCCACGATGTTACCCCTGGAAAGCATGGGGCATGACCACGGGGAGATAAAGGAAACAAAAGTCAGTGAGGAAACTTTGGCATCGGCAGAAACCGCCAGCCCTGAAGTTTGTGTACAAACGCTTCATGATACCCTGATCAAGGCAATGAAACTTGGAAAGGATGCCCCATGCAGCAAACGATACGAGCTTCTTGAGCCGGTACTGGGAAAACTCTTTGACTTTTCCCTTACCAGCAGGCTGGTGCTGGGAAAATATTGGAAGAAACTTTCGCCAGAGAAACGCTCGGAGTTTGTAACAGCCTTCTGGCATATGAGTTCTGCAATTTATGCGCAGCGTTTTCAAAATTATGCAGGAGAACAGTTCAAGATTTCTGAAACCATAAGGCAGAAAAAAAACAGGTGCACTGTAAGGACATTTATCATTACATCTGAAGGAAAGTCCATACCTCTTGACTATACCTGCGTACGGCACGGAGATCAGTGGCGTATTGTTACTGTTACTGCCCAGGGTGTAAATGATCTTGCCATGAAAAAATCAGAGTACACCAGCTTTCTTAAAGATCATTCCATTGATGAACTTATAGGCTTTATTGAAGAGCAGGCACTTAAATGCACGTCAGAAACACAATCTGCCCAAAAATGAACAGCCAGGTTGAATCAAAAAATATAGAGGTCCTTTTTTTTGACTATGGCGGAACTCTTGATTCTAACGGTATAGCATGGAAGGAACATTTCTGGCCCTTTTATGAGAAACATGGCAGGGAACATGGCATAACATTTGATGACTATGAGCAGTTTGTAAGGGCTTTTTATAAAGCAGATGACTCACTTGTTGATGAGGGGAACCCAGAGCTTAACCTCACCATGATTGTCCATGAGCAGGTCAGAAGGGTTCTGGATAACTTGGATCTGGAAAATCTAGATTCAGACAGACTTGCTAAAACCATTTCAAATGATTTTATTGCCTCTTCGCTGCGTTCCATAAATAACGCAATGCCAGTGCTTAATAGGCTTATGCAGCGCTATCGCCTTGGAATTATTTCCAACAACTATGGCAATCTAAGGGCAATATGTAAAGAAACCGGGCTTGATGCAGTAATGGAAGTGTTGATTGATTCAAGAGTGGTTGGAGCAACCAAACCTGACCCCACAATTTTCAGGGCAGCCCTTGATGAAATGAGAATAGAACCGCAGCAATCTGTGATGATTGGAGATTCTTTTAAAAGGGATATAGAAGGTGCCATGAGCATGGGGATGAGTGCCATCTGGATGGTGCCGGAAGACAGGCGCACTGAATCAGAAAAATTATGCAAAAACATGCCTGTTCCCGTAATCTCCAGCATCTCCGAGCTACCCGCTCTTCTTTTACCAGGGGCTGAATCATAATGAAAAGACCACAGAGGGCAGGGCTTATAGCAGCAGGTACTGGAAGCCGTTTCAAGAAAGCCGGTTTCAGCCAGCCAAAACCAATGATAAAAGTGGGCGGAAGACCGTTAATTGGCTGGGCACTTTCCCAGTTCAGGCTTGCTGGGCTCAGCAAACTCTCGGTTATCTTTAACAGTGTAAATTGCACTCCATGTTCCAGTTATCTTGCCAGTGAATTCCCGGATTTTGAAACTGACATAAAATGTAAAGACACCCGGACATCTGCTGAGAGTTTTATGGATGTGCTCTCAAGGGCAGGGGGAGAGCCCATTCTGATTACAACAACAGACTCCATTTTCAGGCCCGGTGCACTTGAAGGCCTGATTGATTTTGCCAGTAACCTTCAGGATGAATGTATGGTGCTTGGTATCACATCTTTTATTGATGATGAGAAACCCCTTTATGTCAGCATGGATGATAATGGCAAAATCATCTCTCTTGGAGGAAGTTCAGGAAGCTTTGTAACAAACGGAGTGTATCTGATGCCTGCCGATGCACTGCAGGTGGGGCACGGGCGTTCATTTCCTGCATTAAGAAACTTTTTGGCATTTCTCCTTGAAAACGGGCTGAAGTGCCGCGGTTTTGATATGGGCCCTTCAATTGACGTGGACAGGCCTGAGGACATTAAAGAGGCAGAGAGGTTCATCAGTAAGTTGCAAGGATAATCAAACCTAGGTCAAATCAAAATAACACATGAAATCAGAAAACAAAAAAATACTAACAGATGGCCTGTTGAAAGACAGTCTGTCCACAAATCACATATCACAAAACAGTCCCCCTAAATTTATTGGAATATTCAGGGAGGCTGAGCACTCGCCGGAACGGGTGGAGGATGATGAGCTCATCATGAAGGCAGTGGCAGAAAGGCTCACTGAGATTACCGGTGAAGATACCAGGTTAATATTTCCTTCAGAAGTCAGGAAAACCCTGGACGAAGCCGGGCCAGTCCTTGTGTTTAACATGGCAGAGGAGGAGCCGGTTCTCTCATTCCTTAATGAGCTGGAACAAAAGGGAATCAGGGTTGTAAACAGCACTGCCTCTGTGCGAAATACTTTTCGCAGTCAGATGACCTCAATGCTTTCAAAAATGCCCTTTTTCCCGGAAACCATACTGTGCAGCGTGAGCGCTCCCCCATCTCATGATATGCAAAGTGTATGGGTGAAACGCGGGGATTTTCATGCTATTGAAAAACAGGACGTTGTTTTTGCAAAGGATCAAAATGAAATAAGAAAACTCCTTGATACATTCAGAAAGCGCAATATCCCTGATGTTGCAATCCAGAAACACATACCCGGTGATCTGATAAAATTTTATGGCGTGCGTGCTACAGGACAGCAAAACGGAACCAGGTGGTTTCACTGGTTTTATCATAGGGATCAGGAGCTTAATAATTTCAAATTTGACACCGCTGACCTGCAGAAAAAATGTGAACTTTCCTCAGACATACTTGGACTTGAGATTTATGGCGGGGATGCAATTGTTACAGAAGATGGAAGTATTTTTGTGATTGATGTAAATGCCTGGCCAAGCTTTGCCCTTTTCAGGGATGTGGCGTCAAAATTTATCGCTGAGCATCTTTTGGAAAAAAGCAGAGGCTAACAAAACAGGATTCGGAATAAAATCACTCCAAAACAAGACCATTTACCACACTGAATAGATACCAAATTTTAACGATTTGATGAGGTATAAATAATTGAATTCAGCAGGACAGCAACACCGTGTTCCCGGGCCACTTTCTGAAAAACTGTTCCAGGAGGAGAGCCAATTTATGGCACCAGGACTCCAATCAATTGCCCTTTTCTCTCAGATAGTTGTGGACAGGGCCCAGGGGGTTCGGATCACAGATATAGACGGCAATACCTTCATAGATTTTACAGCCGGCATTGGAGTAGGTAGCGTAGGGCACTGCCATCCCCATTATGTAAAAATAATGGAGGAGCAGCTACGGAGTGTTACCTTTGCAAGCTACTCCACCAAAAACAGGATAGAGTTTCTCAAAAAATTGGCATCCCTTCTGCCAGGAGAACTCAACTCAATTCAGATGTATTCAGGTGGAGCCGAGGCTGTGGAGGCTGCTTTAAGGCTGGCCAAATCAGTTACAGGCAAATATGAGTTTGTTGGATTCTGGGGGGCATTTCACGGTAAGACCAGAGGTGTTATGGGCCTTCTGGGTGATACAAGTTTCAAGGCAAACCTTGGACCCATTATGCCAGGACTCTATCTTGCCGGCCCCTATGCATACTGCTACCGCTGCCGCTGGAAAACAGAGTACCCTGGCTGTGGATTTGCCTGTGTTGAATGGTTCAGGGAGGCTATCAGATACCAGACTACCCACAGCATAGCCGGAATTCTGGTTGAACCCATACAGGGAACAGCAGGCAATGTTGTTCCTCCCAAGGGATTTATTCAGGCAGTCCAGGAAGTGGCAAAAGAATTTGATGCCCTGCTGATTGCAGATGAGATGATAACAGGTTTTGGCAGGACAGGGCTTATGTGGGGTGTTGATCACGACGGCATAGTACCTGATGTCATGACACTCGGGAAAGGCATTGGCGGAGGATTTCCCATGAGTGCCATTGCAGCTACCAGGGAACATGCTGCTGCCAAACCCTTTGGAAATCCAAGTGGAAGCTCATCAAGTTATGGGGGAAATCCTCTTGCATCTGCTGCAGGAAAGGCGGTTCTGGATATACTTGAGCAGGATAACCTTGTTCAAAACTCCCGTGTGGTTGGTGAGGCCATGCTGAACCGCCTGAAGGAGATGAAGGAAAAACACAGGATTATAGGCGATGTCAGGGGCAAGGGCCTTATGATTGGAGTGGAGCTTGTTTCTGACACAAACTCCAGGACCCCTCTTGATAAAAAATTTACCAGGCAGCTTTTTCATGAATGTCTGGATCGTGGGCTTATAAGCATGTGTTATTCACCGTGTATAAGAATAAATCCACCTCTTGTAATTACAGAATCCGAGGCAATGGAAGCGCTTTCCATACTGGATGAGGCGCTTACAGTAATTGAAGCTCAGATATAACCTGGATTGAGCGATTGTCGGATTTGCTGTAGATCCGCGAAAGGGAAATTCCCATAATAGTCGGCTATATGGGAATTTCTCTGACAGAGGAGATGCAGTGAATCCGGCAATCCCGAAGGGTTTCAAAAGTTGAAGAGTATGATAGATATAACTCCTTTTAATATCGTATAAAATCATTTCTTCAAATTTTTGAAACGCTCAATTCAGGTATAAGGATTGCTTATGTCACAGCTAAAAGGCGCCATAGCAGGCTTTGGAAATATAGCAGTAAACGGCCATCTTCCTGGATACAGAGAAACAGATGCTGTCTCCATTACTGCCGTTACAGATATAATGCCAGAGGCTCAAGAGAGCTGCAGGAAGCACCTTCCAGACGCCCGGTTCTATTCAAGACTTGAGGAACTGCTCAATAAGGAAGATGTTGATTTTGTTGATATTGCAACCCCGCCCGGGATGCATGCTGAAAATATCCTGATCTCTCTCAAACACGGAAGGCACGTCCTTTGTGAAAAACCTCTGGTACTTGATAGTGCAGATTACATAAAAATAAAAAAACTCTCTAAAGAGAAGGGGCGAATTGTTTTCACTGTACATAATTGGCGCTATGCACCGATCTTCCAGGAGGCATCAAGGCTGATCACTGAGGGCGCCATTGGGAAAGTTAATGAAATTGAGTATAGAGTGATCAGAGTACGCCCCTCCATCACCTCAGGGGAGTCTGGAGTAAAAGACAACTGGCGCATTGATCCAGCTGTGGCAGGCGGGGGTATCCTGGTGGATCACGGTTGGCATGCCTTTTATATGACAAATCAATGGATGGGCCAAAATCCCCTCTGGGTTAAATGTAAACTTTCAAACCTCAAGTATAAAGACATCCCTTTGGAGGATACGGCAGAGGTGGAAGTTGGATATAAAGATGCCATTGCAAAACTTTTTTTTACCTGGGCAGGAGAAAGCCGGAAAAATACGGTGCTGATAAAGGGGGAGCAGGGCAGGCTTCTTGTTGATGATGATGTAATACGACTTGAAACAGCCGAAAATACCCTTGAAATTCCGTTTGACCAGGCACTTTCCCAGGGTTCCCATCACCCTGAGTGGTATGCCTCGGTGATCAGGGAGTTTGTTAATGAGATTTCAGGAAGTGGTCAGGCAGGAAAAAATTTTATTGAAGCAGGCTGGTGTCAGAGCATGATGGAAAAATGTACAGAGTCCAGCGAAAAAGGGGAAAAGGTAGCTCTTTGCGGCCTGGAAAATTAATTCAATGCCGATATGAACAACAGTACTTTTATCATAGTTCCGGCACAGGGACAGGAACACCTGCTAAGGAGAAAAATCGCAGGCCTGACACTTACTGAACGGCTCTGCCGCACCGCCCGTAAAGTCGGCATTGATGGTGTGATGGTTATCACATCAGGTGCAGAAGACATATCCTTGGAAGGCGATTCAAAATGCCCGGTAATCATATCCAATGAACGGTCGCTAGCAGATATCCGGTGTGGAAGATGCATTGTGCTTCGCCCAGGATATTTCCCGGACGTGGATTTTATCAAGACACTACTTTCCTCTGCCCAGCCTGGAAAACTCTATGTACTAGATGGGCTGCCGGCACTTTTCATCTGTGATTCAAAACATTTTTCTTATATTTCCACGTTTTTTCTCCGTCCAGACAGTTTTGACGAGGCATTTAATGAAACTTCCCGCAGCCACATGGTGGAAAAACTGCATATAAAATCCGGAAGGCTTTACAATGTCACGGATGAATCTGATGTCCCAGGTGTGGAAGATGCCCTGTTTCAAGGGCTTATAAAAGACACAGAAGGGTTCATGTCCAGGTATGTGGAACGTAAAATTTCCATTGCCATTTCAAAACGTCTTGTAAATACCCCTGTCACTCCAAACCAGATGACCATATTCAGCGTACTTGTAGGCATCATTGGAGCATATCTCATAAGCCTTGGGGGGACCATCAATCAGAGCGCAGGGGCGCTGCTCTTTCTTGCCCATTCAATTCTTGATGGATGCGATGGGGAAATTGCCAGAATCAAGTTTTTGGAAAGCAAGTTTGGAGGTGTGCTTGATTTCTGGGGTGACAATATTGTCCATGCCGCAGTTTTTTATGCTATAGGGCATGAATGGCATGAACGGACCGGCAATCTGCTTCCGCTTATCCTTTCATGGATGTCTGTATTTGCGACTTTTGGCTCTGCAGGCCTTGTCTATTTCAGGACCATGCGTACCAAAACAGCCGAAGAAGGGCCATTATTCACATCTGTATCCACATCAAAGAGAAAAAAACGCATTACCAGGATAGCAGACTTTCTCTCAAGGCGTGATTTTATTTATCTTGTTGTAATACTGGCATTTTTTAATCATCTGGACTGGTTTCTCATTCTGACTGCAACAGGTTCTGCATTCTTCTTCTTAACGCTGGTATGGCTTTATTTCCTGGACAGTAAAGACAGTAAGCTCAGTCATTAAATTTTTCACAAAGAGGGGGTTATAACCACGATTTAAGTTTTTTCTGTTACTACCCCTCACACTTCATGTTAAAATAGCCTTGGCTAAGTCATTGAACAACGAATATTCCCTGTACCTTGCCGATATAGTAGTAAAGTTTAATAGAATCAGGGTAACATACCGATTCAAATGTAGTATCCACGTATTTTTTAACGTATTTTTTGTACACTCAATCCGGAGATTTCGTGCATATACCGGGCATGCCTTTTTATCAGAATGCCCACTCTCAATGCGAAATTCCAACCATTTCACATTTTTTTCACCCTCCTGGCGGTAGCCTGCTAAATTAACAGAACCGCAAAACAGAGAGTATAAGTCCATGAAAGGAATAATACTTGCCGGCGGCTCAGGCACAAGGCTCTATCCGTTAACCATCGGAGTCAGTAAACAGCTCATGCCTGTTTATGACAAGCCCATGATCTATTACCCAATAACCACCCTTATGCTTGCTGGAATAAGAGAATTTCTCGTTATTTCAACACCTGATCACCTCCCGTTATTTCAGAAAGTTTTGGGAGATGGTTCATCATGGGGTGTGAGTTTTAATTATGCTGAACAGCCCCAGCCACGGGGTATTGCCGAGGCCCTTGTTATTGGTGGGCCATTTGCCGGAAATGATAATATAGCCCTTATACTGGGTGACAACCTGTTTTTTGGCCACGGTCTTGAAAAAAAACTTATCAGTGCCTGCAGGAGAGGGGAGGGGGCAACGGTATTTGCATATCATGTCAATGATCCTGAAAGGTACGGTGTAGTTGAATTCGATGATAAGGCAAAGGTTATTTCCATAGAGGAAAAACCGGAAATGCCAAAATCAAACTATGCAGTTACCGGATTATATTTCTATGACAGGGATGCCCCAATGATTGCCGAATCTTTGGTGCCATCTCAAAGAGGGGAACTTGAAATAACCGATGTCAACAATGCATATCTTAACAAGGGCAAATTATTTGTTGAACTCCTTGGAAGGGGCACTGCCTGGCTTGATACAGGTACGCATGCATCGCTCCTTGATGCCGGACGTTTTGTGCAGGTTATAGAGGAAAGGCAGGGGCTTAAGATTGGGTGTCCGGAAGAGATTGCCTGGCGTCAGGGTTTTATAGATGATGAGCAGTTGCTGAGGCTTGCCTCTTCTCTTGAAAAAAGCGGTTATGGTATCTATCTAAAACGACTTGTTGATTTAAAATGATGAAAGTAATTACCACCAGTTTACCGGGTGTTTTGATTATAGAGCCTGCGGTTTTTGAGGACCCGCGCGGATTCTTCAAGGAAACATTCAACCTTGAGCGTTACTCAAGGCATGGAATTCCGGGAAATGGACTCTCATTTGTACAGGATAATCATTCACGATCAAAATATGGAGTTCTTAGGGGGCTTCATTTTCAGATAAAGCATCCGCAGGGAAAGCTTGTAAGTGTTGCTCAGGGCAAGGTTTTTGATGTAGCAGTCGATATTTGTCCATCTTCACCAACATTTAAAAAGTGGGTGGGAGTAGAGCTCAGTGATGAAAATCACCGTCAACTTTATATTCCACCAGGCTATGCACATGGTTTTTGCGTGCTTTCTGAGTCAGTTGATTTCCAGTACAAATGCACAGATTATTATTATCCCGACGATGAAGGTGGAGTGTTGTGGAATGATGAATCTCTTAATATTGATTGGCCAATAAAAAAACCTCTGATATCTGAAAAGGATAGTCAGCTTCCCCGGCTTCATGAATTGTCCTTTGATGAAATACCGCAATGTCAACAATGAGAATTTTAAATGATGACTATGACGGTCCGGGGAAGGACCTTCTTAAGGCATATTTCAGAACTTCCACATACAATCTTGTCAGTGCGATTTTTTTTACTTGGAACACAGCCCATAAACTGACGAGTGGAACGAGGAAAGCTTGTAACAGGGATTACAGCAGGGGTTGTTACAAGAGTCGCGGGAGATGGTGTTTTATGCATTTGATGCGAAGTTCGGGCAGGTTGCATCCTATGTGCATGAAAAAGTTGGTTCCATGACAGATAGGGAAAAATTAAAGCACATTCATCGAATTGTTGTACGGGCAAAGAGTCTTGAAGAGGTGGAGAAGGAAATTACTTGGAATTGATTGGCTGGCGGATGCTGCGCCGCTTATAAGATTCCTTTTGTCGAATAATGGATCACGATCATAGTTACAAGCAACTGTTCAGTCACCCTGAGCTGGTGCGGGACCTTTTGCGTGGTTTTATCAAGGAAGAGTGGATAAACGATCTCGATCTTGACAGGCTTGAGCGGGTTAATGGCAGCTATGTGGCTGATGATCTGAG
>WGBG01000124.1 GCA_015494395.1 Deltaproteobacteria bacterium | reverse complement strand
GCATTTGTTGTGGCAGGTGCAGGTGTAAAGGTTGCCAAACACGGCAACCGGTCGGTTTCAAGCAGCTCAGGAAGCGCAGATGTGCTGGAGGCACTGGGCGTAAGGCTTGACATAAGCCCTGAGGAGACAGCAAGGGCAATCGAGGAGATTGGAATCGGCTTTCTCTTTGCCCCTTCACTGCACCCGGCAATGAAACACGCAATAGGACCCAGGCGGGAACTTGGCATACGGACAATTTTTAATGTCCTGGGCCCTCTTACCAACCCTGCCGGGGCTGACTGCCAGGTGTTAGGGGTCTTTGACAGGGCACTGGTAAAGACTCTTGCCGAGGTGCTTGGAAACCTGGGAAGTTACAGGGCATGGGTTGTTCATGGTCAGGGAGGGCTTGATGAGATAAGCCCGCTTGGAACCACCCATGTTGCAGAGCTCCGGGATGGTGAGGTCAGGGAGTTTGATGTGAGGCCTGAGGATTTTGGTGTCTCATCCTGTGATATTTCCGATATTTCCGGAAAGGGGCCTGAGGAAAATTCCCGCATACTGCTCGATGTACTTTCAGGCAGTAAGGGGGCACCCCGTGATATGGTTGTGATGAATGCTGCTGCGGCAATTTATGTTGCAGGCTGTGCGGAAGATATTAAGAGCGCAGCAATAAAAGCCGGTGAGAGCATTGATTCAGGCAGGGCAATGGAGGCACTGGAAAGGCTTAAGGCAAGAGGGTAGAGAGTCCATGACCATTCTTGACAGGATAACAGAATTTAAGAGGAACGAGGTTGAGGAGCAGAAGCGGGCTGGGCTTTTGCATCCTGACATTGACCCGGGAGATACCCGAGGGTTCAGAAATGCACTTGTTGAGCCTGAGGAGATTTCACTTATCGCAGAGGTAAAGAAGGCATCTCCATCAAAGGGGCTTATATGCAAGGATTTTAACCCTGAGGCAATTGCACAGGATTATGAAAGTGCAGGGGCAGCGGCAGTCTCAGTTTTAACAGATTCCGAGTTTTTCCAGGGAAGCCTTGAGTATCTTGCCCGTATCCGGTCTGTGGTAAGCCTCCCGCTTCTCAGGAAAGACTTTATTATAGACCACTTCCAGGTGGAACAGGCAAGGGCCTGGGGGGGCGATGCCATCCTGCTTATTGTTGCCATACTTGACGATGTGCTAATGTCAGAGCTTCTGGCGCATGCAAAAGAGCTGTCACTTGACTGCCTGGTTGAGGTCCATGATGAGCATGAGGCTGAGAGGGCACTGAAGGCAGAGGTGGATCTGATTGGTGTCAACAACAGGAATCTTCGCGATTTTTCTGTTTCCCTTGATACCACATTCAGGATCCGTGAAATGGTCCCGGCCCATGTCCCGTTGATAAGCGAAAGCGGCATATCATCAAGTGATGAGGTAAAGAGGCTTGAGGAACACGGTGTATGTGCTGTTCTTGTTGGTGAGTCCATTGTAAAGGCAGATGACAGGAAGCAGAAGATATACCAGCTTATGGGCAGATAAGTAATGGGCGTTTTTATTAAAATCTGTGGTATAACTACCAAGGAGCAGGCAAACGAAATTGCAGGGCTTGGCGTAAACGCCCTTGGATTTGTCTTTGCAACAAGTCCCAGAAAGGTATCCCCTGATGAGGCAAGGTGTATTATTTCCGCCATGCCTCCACTTGTATCATCAGTGGGCGTGTTTGTGGATGAGCAGCCTGATACTGTCCGCGACATTGTTGATTACTGCGGGCTTGACTTTGTTCAGCTTCACGGAAGCGAATCTGTTGATTACTGCAAAGCGCTTGCACCAAGGGTGATAAAGGCATTCAGGATAAGGGATGAGAGGGAGCTTCAGAAACTCCCGGCATATGAGCCTTATGTAAGGGGTTTCCTGCTTGATGCATGGTCAACCAAGGCAATGGGAGGCACCGGGACCACCTTTGACTGGTCCCTGGCAGTAAAGGCTGCTTCCATGGTAAACAGGCCGGTTATACTCGCCGGAGGACTTACACCTGTTAATATCCAGGACGCTCTTTCGCAGGCATCACCCTGGGGAGTGGATGCAAGCTCTGGTCTTGAAAAGGAGCCTGGTTATAAAGATATGACCAAGGTCCGGGATTTTGTGGCAAGTGTGCACAGGATGTCAATGAGTTAGGCCGTATGTATCTATTCAGCGTGGTAAATGGTCTTGTTTTGGAGTGACTCTGAAGAATTTCGTAGTTTTTCTTGGCGAAGCGCAGCCACAAAAATCGCGTCTGTCTGAGCGAGGTACGAGCGAGTTTCGCGATTTTGGCGGAGCAAGCCTTAGAAAAACAAGAAATTATTCACCGGAACGGAAAAACAAGGCCATTTACCAACCTTAAATAAATAAATACGCTGAACAGTTACAGCCGTATATGCGATTTTTCCAGGAGGAATATTTTGAAAAATAATAAAAACAGAGGTCTTAAGGCCGGATGCCAGCCGGATAGAAAAGGGCACTTTGGGATATTTGGAGGAAGATACGTGCCTGAAACCCTTATGCCGGTCCTTGCCGAGCTTGAGGAGGCTTACCGGCAGGTAAGGAGGGATGCGGATTTCAAACGTGAATTTGCCGCAATCCTTAAAAATTACGTTGGAAGGCCAACACCCCTTTACGAGGCTCGGCGTCTTGGAGATGCCCTTGGCGGAATCAGAGTTTTTCTGAAACGTGAGGACCTTACACACACAGGTGCACACAAGATAAACAACACCATTGGACAGATACTCCTTGCAAAGCGCATGGGCAAGAAGCGCATCATTGCAGAAACAGGAGCGGGCCAGCATGGTGTTGCAACTGCCACTGCTGCGGCCCTCATGGGGCTTAAATGTGAAGTGTACATGGGGCGTAAGGATACTGTTCGTCAGGCAATGAACGTATTTCGCATGGAGCTTACAGGTGCCACTGTAATTCCTGTTGATTCCGGGACAAAGACTCTGAAAGATGCCATAAACGAGGCGATTCGGGACTGGGTAAGCAATGTTTCCGACACCCACTATATCATCGGCTCTGTTGTGGGTCCCCATCCTTATCCTGCCATGGTGCGTGATTTTCAGAGCGTCATAGGAAGGGAGGCAAGGCAGCAGATAAAGAAGGTAACCGGCTCGCTTCCTGATATGGTCATCGCCTGTGTGGGGGGCGGAAGTAACGCAATGGGTATTTTCTATCCCTTTGCCTGTGACCAGGAGGTACGCCTCATAGGTGTTGAGGCAGCAGGTGAAGGTGTTGATACAGAACATCATTCCGCGACCCTTACTGTTGGAAGTCCCGGTGTGCTTCACGGCACAATGAGCTACCTGCTTCAGGACAAGTGGGGGCAGATAAAGGGTGCTCACTCAGTGGCGCCTGGCCTTGATTATCCTGGAGTTGGCCCTGAGCACAGTGCATTCAGGGACTCTGGCCGTGCTCAGTATGTTGCTGTTGATGATGAGGAGGCGCTTAGAGGTTTCAGACTCCTTTCAGAGACCGAGGGAATCATTCCCGCACTTGAAAGTTCCCATGCCATTGCCTATCTTAAAAAGATTGCGCCTGAGCTTTCAGGAAAGGAGACGGTAATAGTGAATCTTTCTGGCAGGGGCGACAAGGATGTTGAGACAGTGGCTGAGATTTTCAGGGATAGGAGCGCAAAATGAACCGCATTGACAGGATGTTTTCAAGGCTCAGAAAGAGGGGAGAGACTGCCCTGATCCCGTTCATTACCACCGGTGACCCTGATGTGGTTACCACCGAGGCGCTGGTACTTGAAATGGAGAGACAGGGTGCTGACCTGATAGAACTGGGTCTGCCCTTTTCTGATCCGCTGGCAGATGGTCCTACAATCCAGGCAGCTAGCAACAGGGCGCTTCTTAATGAAATCAATGCTGAAGTGCTCTTTAACATGGTGAGCAGACTACGAGAAAAAACGGACATACCCCTGGTTTTGATGGGTTACTGTAATCCCCTGTTTCAATACGGTGTAGAAAAGTTTGCAAGGGATGCTGCAGAGGCAGGTATTGACGGCACAATTATCCCGGACCTCCCCATTGATGAGGCAGGTGAATGGGCAAAGGCTGCCAGGGAAAACAATATTTGTAATATATTTCTTGTTGCACCAAATACTCCTGATGCCCGCATGAAAAAGATTGCCAAAGCGTCAAAAGGTTTTATATATTATGTTTCTGTGACCGGAATTACAGGAGCAAGAAGTGATCTTCCTCCTGAGCTGTCAGAGGGGTTAAGCCATGTGCGCAATCTCACATCCAAGCCGGTTGCAGTGGGCTTTGGAATCTCTGAGCCCGGCCAGGTGGAGATGCTTTCAGCCGTGGCTGACGGTGTTATTGTAGGAAGTGCAATAGTTCGTATAATTGAAGAGCATCTGATTGAAAATGAAAATGGTTACAGCGCTGGTCCTGGTACCGTAAGCAGTGTCGGTGAGTTTGTGCATGGTCTCAAACAGGCAACCTTGAAGGGGTAGTGGCAGAGTCCCTGTCCTGCAGGAGTAACGTGAAAGTTATTGTCTTTTAAAAAGTTCACAGATATATTTTTTGACCGGGATCCTGACGCCCGCATAGACCTTTTCAAGGTCTTTCCCGGTCTTTATCGTGTCTTTGAAAGGCGCAGATTTCATGCTCTTTGCCGAACTATCGGTGACATCATATTTACGTTCATAATCCTGGGAGGGCTTTTTGGTCCACAGGACCCGGATCGTAATTGCATACTCTTCCTGGCCTGGGGAGTGTGGTGGCCTACCGTTGTTCTGAGCTGGTTTTTTGTCGGGCGCATGTGGTGCGGCTTCTGTCCTTTTCCAGGCCTTGGACGTGTGTTTCAAAAGATGGGCATCACCTGGCACAGGCCCGTGCCGAGAATTCTTACCAAATACGGTACTTACTGGTCAGTAAGTCTCCTTGCCTTTATTATCTGGATAGAAGAATCTACCGGCATGAAGGAGTCTCCCCTGGGCACAGCCCTGCTCCTTCTGGCAATACTTGGAGGTGCTGCACTTTGTGCTGTCCTCTTTCCCAAGCAGGCGTGGTGCCGTTATCTGTGCCCAATGGGGCGCCTTACCGGTGTTGCATCAACCCTGTCCATGATTGAGTTCAGGCCTGACCATGACAAGTGCCGTCAGTGCAAGACCTTTGCATGCAAGCGGGGAAATGAAAATGAGCCTGGCTGCCCTGTCTATCTTGGGGCATTCAATGTGCGAAACAACCTTGACTGCCTGGTATGCGGTCACTGTCTGAAACTCTGCCCGTATGATGCACCTCAGCTAAATTTCCGAAATCCCTTCAGGGAACTCATCGTCAACAAGGGCCGTTTCATAACCTGCTCATATATAATTCCGTTCCTGATGGGCTCACAGCTTGCAAGGTTTTACGAGGAAGGTACAGGTTCAATTCTGTCCGCATGTACACATTCCTTTGTATGTCACATGGGACTTTACTCTGTCCTGCTTCTGGTTGGTTTCCTCTATGTTTACGGGGTGAACAGGGTAGGGGCACTGCTGTTTGGCATGACAGAGGATGAGCTTTTTGGAAAGTTCTCTCCAATGGTGCCTATATTTCTTCCACTTGCCTTTGCCGGAGAGCTTGCCTATCGGCTGAATTACACGCTTGAGACCGCTCCAGGCTTCTTTCCTGTGGTTGGCAGGCAGTTTGGCCTACCTTCTCTGGAAAGCTGGACATTTACAGTCCCTGCATGGGTGTACCCGGCAATAGATCTGCCGGTTATGCTTATCGCTACCGTAGCGGCTCTTTATGTGCTTTATATGTTTGTGTATTCAGAATTTGAAGACCTGGTGGCAGCCTGGCGGTATCACCTGATTCAGGGCATTGTCTTTTTTATGCTTGCAACCTACCTGACGTTCATGTCAATGAACTGGCATGGAATCATGTTATAAACTTCATGGAATTATTCGCCAAGGTATGCAGCTATAACCCTTGGATCACACTGGATTTCCTGAGGAGTGCCTTCGCTTAGAAGCTCACCGTAATTAAGTACCAGGACCCTGTCTGAAACATCCATAACCAGCCCCATGTTGTGCTCTACAAGCAGGACGGTTACACCTGACGAACTTATGTCACGGATAAGCTTGCTCATGCTCACCGTTTCTGTGTCATTAAGCCCGGCGGCAGGCTCATCCATGAGCAGCATGCGCGGTTTGGCTGCAAGTGCCCTTGCAACCTCAAGTTTTTTCAATACGCCGTAAGGCAGTGATGATGCGTCCCGGTTTGCAATGTCCTGCATCCCGCAAAATTCCAGTGCCTCCATTGCCATCTCGCGCACCCTCTTTTCTTCCTTGAGCACTGATGGAAGGCGAAAGG
>WGBG01000123.1 GCA_015494395.1 Deltaproteobacteria bacterium | reverse complement strand
CAGATACTGGACGTGGGATGTGCTTCAGGGGCATTCAGCGCCATGCTGGCAGTGCGGCAAATTAACAACATCCAGTACAGCGGCATAGACATGTCCATTTCAAGGTTGTCAGAGGGACGCAAATATTACGAAATAGAGAACCTTATCCAGGGCGACTGTTTCAACCTGCCCTTTCTGCCCAACTCCTTTGACATAGTGATGGCAATGGGTGTGCTATATACCCTGCCATCTCCTGCAGAGGCGATTCATGAACTGTTAAGGGTCTGTGGAGGGCTTTGCGTTATAAACATCCTGGGGGTACCGGCTGGCTCAAATTCAGAATACAGACGGGGAAATATGGGAGAAAATCACCGAATAATGTTACTTAACCCTGCTCACTGGAAGGATTTTCTGCAAACACATGACCTGCCTGTACCGGACAGGTCACTGGCTTGGACTGTGCCAACAAACACCAAGGGAACCTATCCGGTTTACCGTGGAAGTGATTATCGCCTGGAATGGCTTCACATCTGGAGGATGCCTGATGCCTGAAGAGGTACTTATTATTACAAAGGCAATTCCCATACCACTGCCGGTTCAGGCAATGTCTCAGGCCATAGCCAAAAGTACCGGGGGCCCTGTAACCATAGTCTGCTACCAGCACTATCAGGCCTCCCATGACACCCTCATCAAACATGTGGAGAGGGCCGCAACTACGATCCTCTACGACCCTCCATTTAAGCCTTTCTTTGATGAACTTTCAAGAACATGCCCCTGCAGACGGATATATTCTGCCAACTACGTACTATCCTACGCCAGATCTATCTCAGAATGGCACAAAAAACACGGGGCTTCAGGTTGGTACGAGACATGGTCTCCCCATTTTTCAGGACAGAAAGATATTGCCCCTGTACTTATTCCACCCATGAAACTTGTAGATACAGACCCCTTAAATCCTTTGAGGACTCCAGGACCCCGGCCGGAGCTGGCGGTGATAATGCCACCTGTCATCCATGAGCAGTCACGCGCGCTTCAGCGGGAATATTTGCTCGACTCAAACGGATATACCTCCCTGGTATTTTTGTGCCCATCCGGGCATATCGGGGAAATGGCCGAACGCCTTGCCCATTACACGTGCTTTCACATTCCAGGGTTTCATGAACAAACCCAGTGGAGTTTCGAACTCTCATGTCTGCTATGTGCGGGCGCCACCATAACTGGCCAGGCGCCGGAAGCACTGAGAGAATTTTGTCATGGCACCTCCTGCCTGGATGAAGCGATATCCATTGCGGCAAGAGCCCGGCGGGAACCTTTCAGATTCAGAGAGGAGATTTCAGCAATCATTACCGATTCTTTCCTCCGCATGCTCATACTGGATTAGATACCAATGGGATTACCATTTGCCCCCATCAGCAAGCCCCTGTTCCAGGAAACCGTTGTGTGTTTTACCTTTGACACTGACAACTGTCCTGACTTTGCCATTGATTTTGTTACTGACCTTTTGGATTCTTACAACATACCTGGGACATTTTTCTGTGACAGGCCGTACAAAAACATCCTACCTCCGCATGAAAAGGCCATACACCCTGTCCTGCAATCCCTGCGAAGCATTGAGGAAATTATCGCACCGGTAAAGGCGGTACACAGACTCATTCCGGATGCAGTTGGCTGTCGCTGCCATCAACTGGCCTGTAACGGTAATATTTATAATGCCCTGCCGAAAATGGGCATCATTTACGAAAGTTCTTGGCCCATGGCACTTGTTTCCGGCCTTGAGCCTATCATTCTTCCGTCGGGCCTATTGCAACTTCCAATCTTTTTTTCTGAGGGCATGCATTTGGTCCACGGTATCAGGCCCGATATTCCAGGAGGACTACTTAACAGCGGCCTCAAAATATTCTGTTTTCATCCGGTAAGCCTGTTTCATAATCTTGGGCCAAAGACTTTCAGGAAACTCAGGGCAACACCACCGGAAAAGAGATACCGCAGGGAAATGATCTCTAATGAAAAGGACGGGACACTTAATCTCTTAAAAAGGATAATGGAAGGGGTAAAGGCCAATTTACTGACATGCGAGACCCTTGGACGGGTTGCCCGCGGCATTAATAAACAGCTTAAAGGATGCATCGAACCGACCAGCAAAACGGAGTAGCTCATTGACTTCTTCTCCTGTCAAAATCAAGGACCGCTTACCTTCATTTATAGGTATCAATACCACACATGTTTGCAATCTTAAGTGCGTTTACTGCCCTTACCATTCCAGGAAGCTCGCAAAGGGTATCCCTGCGGTGCGAGCCCCCAATTTCATGCTTAACAAAGGGATATTTGGCAAACAAATCACCAAGTTATGGCAATTTTACGAAGAAAATGGGGAATCTTTTTCCATCAACTTCTCAGGACTTGGTGAACCTTTTCTTAACCCTCATCTAATTCCAATGATGGAGAAAGCCAGATCGCTCAGTATCCCGTTTAGTGTGGTGAGTAACTTTTCCCTTCCTGCTGCCCCTTACATTGAACGCTGTATTGACCTTGGAATCAAGGCAATTAATACCAACCTGGATGGTGGAAACAAGCGAGAATATGAGGAAACCCGCCCTGGATCATGTTTTGAGACCACCCTGGCAAACATAGAAAAGGCGTCTTCCTTTATTGCGAAAAAACAATCCGCTACCAGTCTAAACCTCCATTTCATCATCACACCCCAAAATATTCATTCCCTGAAAAAGGTTATAAAAATTGCCCATGACCTTGGAATAAAAAATTTTTTTGCAAAGATGGTGGTTGAAATGGAATACAGCACTGATGGATTATTTTTCAAGGACTTTGAAAGTCAAAATGAGATATTCGGGATAATAAAGGAGGGCAATAAACTGGCTGAAAAAGTTGGGATCAACTTCAACCAACCCCTTTACTCGGCAATACTCACAAACCTCCACAAAGAACCACTTGAGGATATTTTAACCAAACCGGTGCCATGCTGGACAGCGTTTGATTGTATGTGGCTCAATTTTGGTCAGATTCAATTCACAGAAAGAGAACTGTTGGGAAACATGTCTCTTTGCTGTCCGTTAAGACGTTACAAAAAATATATGTTTGGTAATATTCACAATGACAGCCTATGGAAAATTATCAACAACCGCCACCGTCTTCATCTCATGAAGGCACTTCATGAAAAAAAATTCCCAGCCAGATGTAAAAATTGTGAATATAATTATCTGCGTATTTACAAGACTATTGCCAAGAAAATCGACAGGTGTGCCGCCGCCTGCAACAGGGGCGAAATGGAATTGTATTCCGGACATCCTGACAGGGCACACAAAAACTTCAAAGATGCCCTAAGTCACGACCACTGCTCTCCCCAGGCAAATTTTGGGCTTGCCCGGAGCCTTGAAGCCATGGGTAAATACAGAGATGCCTTATATCACATTGAAAAGGCATTAATATTTCGCAATGAAAGCGCAAGGTTTGTACGTGCAAAAGAAGAGATAAAAAAAGCTGGATATACTAACGGTTATGAAAACACTGAAAATAAACTGTCTAGGTAACACCCCGCTCCTCTATCTGATATCCAAGGGCATTAGGCAGGCTGGTCACTCATCACTCTTTTTTATGGAGGCTGGGGTACATCCCCGAATGGCCATAGCCTGGGATCAACCTGAGATATCAGACGAGGACTGTGCAAATATAAGGACACTGGACTTTACTGGAACCACTCCATTTTCACCCGGTGGACAGACCATATTATCCCAGATCGGGGAGTGCGATTTCATGGTATGTATGGGGCTCTCAGCATACTGGGCGGTTATTGCCAACAAACCCTTTCTCTATATCCCATTTGGTGGTGACGTAAGCAGATGGATATTCCAGAAGGGCAATGCCACGGAAAAGTCGCGCCATGTCTACATGAAGACCATACTTGAGGAGGCAGGGTTTATTCTGAATGGTCTCCATTCCAAGCGGCATATAGATCTGGTGGAACGCCTGGGGTTACCCCGTGAGCGGTTCCGAACCTGGCTTCAACCCGTGGATACCGAACTCTTTCATCCATTTTCATCTGAAAAGCGTGCATTACTGCGAAAGGAAGAGGGGTGCGCGGATAAGTTTGTCATCTTTATCCCCTCCCAGCTCCACTATATCAAGATAAGGGAGCTCAATTATTCCAAGGGTACTGACATATTTATACAGGGGGTGAAAAAATTCCTGACTCGCACCTCCAGACCGGTGGAACTGTGGATGACGTATCGAGGCTGGGACAGGCATAGGGCCAAGCAACTTGTTAAGAGCGAAGGGCTTGAAAAGATCACCAGATGGTTACCTCCATGTTGTAAACTGGGCCTGGTGGAAAAACTCAACATGTCAGACGTGGTGTTGGACCAGATATTCCCGGAAATCGGAAATCATGGGGCACTGCTTCTTGAAGCAATGTCCACAGCCACCCCTGTCTGCAGCTATATAGATCATGAACATAGAAAAAATGTAGGAGAACCGCCGGTACCGAACATAAATGTACTTACGGCAGATGACGTGGCAGATGGCCTTGAAAGGTTGTCAGATGACCCGAACTACAGGGAGGAGATGGGGAGCAGGGGCCGTGATTTTATTGTTAAATACCACAGCGTTCCGGTAAGCATCGCATCTACCATTAAACTGGGAGAAGAACTCCTGTCAGGTCAAACACTTGAATAAAGACAGCACCGGGACACCATACCATGATTGTTG
The DNA here is from genome assembly GCA_015494395.1 of Deltaproteobacteria bacterium. Classification (GTDB taxonomy): domain Bacteria; phylum Desulfobacterota; class Dissulfuribacteria; order Dissulfuribacterales; family QOAL01; genus S144-17. Next base: position 40,474 of record WGBG01000123.1, on the reverse strand, counting down.
ACGCACTTACCCATATTACTAAAGATGGGAAATGGCTCAGCGGAGATTATGATGCGTCACTCTCTGCCCTGCTTGAGTCCATGCGAAAAAATGCGGTTGACATGGCTGTACTGACTGGCATTCCTACCTTTTCAGACAACCGGCTCATCCTTGATGCATGTTGCCACCATCCTTCCCATTTCATCCCGGTTTGCGGAATTGATACCGGAATGCCTTTGGAAAGCATAACCCAAGCGGTAAAAGAGGCTGCAGCCCTGGGTTTTATGGGGATCAAGATTCATCCCCGGCTTTCAGGAACCACCTTCCTGTCAGATGGGGTTCATACTGCAATCAAAACCGCAGGCAGGCACAACCTGACGGCAATGATCTGCACGATACAGCGCCCCCCCATGCCACCTCTTGGGCGTCCACTTTATGACGTTCTTCATGAACTTTGCACAAAACATGACGAAACAAGGCTGATTATTGTACACGGCGGATACTTTGAGGTGCTTGCCACCTCAGAGGTGATTCGTCCTCTGGAAAATGTACTCTTGGATGTCAGCCTGACACTAACCAGATTTGCCCGCTCCTCAATTGGTGATGACATTGCATTTCTCCTTGACACCTTTGAAAAGAGGCTTTGCATAGGTTCGGATTTTCCTGAAGGGGATATGGGCAAAGTCCTTAATACCCTCACAGGACTGGGATACACACCGAAAATCCTGGAAGAAGGAGGTATCCTGGGGGCCAATATCTTGCGTTTTTTCCCTCAAATTCATTCTGACAAAACGGGGTAGGCAATGGACATTCAAGATACCATCATAGACACGATAAGGCGGAATCGTATCAGCTCTACAGAGATATCAGATTGCCTGGACAAATCCGGGGTCATACCGGGTTTGATGCCTATTACGAGAAAACAGTTCAGGGTTGGAAAAGTCTTCTGGGCATATGGTTATAATGAGTCCAACTGGGCCCTGCATTACATGATCCAGAATTTTCCAGAGAACCAGATCCTGGTTGTGGATGCCATCGACTGTAATGATCGTGCCCTCTTTGGGTCTCTCGTCTCTAAATTCCTCATGCTGTACCGCCAGGCTGCAGGAATAGTGGTAAAGGGTAAACTGCGTGATATTCCCCACCTCATCAAGGAAGAATGGCCTATCTGGTATGAAGGGCCTACCCCCATTGGATGCTTTAACCGGGAAAGCCATGCGTTCCTTCCCCCCGAAAGGGAGAGGGAGCTGAGAAGGCCCTATGAAGGCGCCATAGCCGTTTGTGACGATTCCGGAGTGGTAATAATACCGCGTGAGAAACAAACTCTTGATTTTATAAAAAGATTGCAGGCTATAGAGGACCTGGAAGACCAATGGTTTGACTGCATTGACCGGCTTAAATGGAATACGTTTGAAACAGTTTGCCTGAAAAAATACAGGGAAAGGCCATGAAAAAAGTGCTGATCTTGGGGGCAGGCTTATACCACGCTCGGATAGTCCATTGCCTCAAAAGGGATAATTGGCATGTTATCGCCATTGACCGTGACAAAGATGCCCCGGCTGGCCCCTTGGCAGACGAATTCTATCCGGTTGATATCAGTGACAGAAAAGGGGTTTTAAGCATAGCGGCAAAAAGGGCGGTGGATTGCGTAATGCCATTAAACGAATTTGGCATGCGCAGCCACGCCTATGTAATAGACAAACTTGGGCTCCCAGGCAACGGGCCTGAATGTGTTGAGGCTATTGTTGACAAGGAACGTATGAGGAATGTATGGCGCGCTGCAGGACTTTCCCAACCCAGATTTTCAGTTTTCACCAATTTTGACGGTGCCATGGAAGCCAGCCGAGAAATAGGCTTTCCTGCAATAATAAAGCCCGCGGACAGTGGGGGGTCAGGCCGTGGAATTATGATAGTAACTGCCCTGGAAGAACTTAAATCAGCCTATGAATTCGCCCGGCCATTTGCCCGAAACGGAAAAATCATACTGGAAGAATTCATTGAAGGCACTGAGCTAACGATAGAGGGCCTGGTATGCCAGGGGAAACATGAAATTCTCGCAACTTCAGACAAATTCAAACCACCACTTAAGACCAGGGTGGCAACAAGCCTTAATTACCAGGCATATCTTGATGAACAGACCATGGCAAAGGTCCGAAGGCTTGTTCATCGTGCTGTTTACGCGTTGGGCCTTACGCATTCTGCCACCCACACAGAGGTTATTGTAAGTGATGAAGGAGAGCCCTATCTTGTTGAAATCGGAGGTAGAGGCGGCGGTGGCCATATCTTCTCCACCATTGTTGAGGCCACCACCGGCCTGAACATGCCCGCCCTTCTGGCAAGGATATTGAGCGGCGAGCAACCGGCCATGACCCCGTTTTTTCTCAAGGGGGCATGTTACCGTTTTTTCAACCCGCCAAGGGGACGCCTGGTTGAAATAAGAAACATCAACAAGGCCAAACAACTTCCCGGCATCCTTGACTTTGGGATAGTGAAAAGGCCCGGTGATATGGTAGGCCACCTCCCCAACAGCCTCTCCAGGGCAGGGTACGTGGTTACATCAGGAAGAGACAGGGCAGAGGCCTGGAACAGGGCCAACGAGGTGGAGGCCACCCTTGAATTTGTTGTCTGTCGAGCCCCCTGACCTTTTATACTGTGGGAGAAGACTATGAAATTCGAAGACATGGTGGAGTTTGAGCTTAATATCCAAAGGGACCGCCTCAAATATATCAAGACCACCTTAAACAAGGAGATATACTGCAATTTCCCTCCGAGAAAAATTTATATAGAGCCCACCAATGTATGCAATTATAAATGCATACACTGTGTGCATAATGGCGCCTTAAGCCGCAAACCATCGTACCTGGATGTATCACTTTACAAACGCAGGATAGATGAAATTGAACATCTGAGACTTCATACAAAGATCCAGTTCACAGGAGTTGGTGAACCTCTCCTCCATAAAAAGATCTTTGAAATAATTAATTATGCGGCCAAAAAGGGATTTTTCACCCTGATGAATACCAATGCATCCCTCCTGACCCGTGAAAATTCGGCCAGACTTGTGGACTCAGGACTTGACTACCTTCACATCTCTATTGATGGGGCACGGGCTGAAACATACGAAAAAATCAGAAAAGGCGGGAAATTCCGCCGGGTTATTGAAAACCTTTTTAATCTCTTTGAGGCCCGCTACGAAAAAAAAGGATATCATCTTGCTGTAATCCTGGGCATAATCGAACAGGAAAAAAACAGGAAGGAGTTAGAAGAATTTCAAAAATTTTTCTCCAGGTTCCCCTTCCATCACATAGTAACCGGCACCCTTTTCAACCATATGGGTACTATAGAAGAGGCCAATTTGGCATACCGGGAACTCAACAACCAATCCCCAGCGAAATATCCATGCTGTAACACCCCGTGGGACCTGCTCTCCATAAATAGCGACGGAAGTGCCGTGGGATGCAACTATGACTTCGATAACCGTTATGTCATAGGGGACCTGGCCCGGCAAGGATTCATGGAGATATGGAACCATGACAGGATGTTAAGATTTCGCAAGGCCATTCTGGATCACCACTACACTAAAATTGAGAAAAATGGGAGTCTTTGCAGTAAATGCACCATTAAGTGGCAGCAAGATTATCACTTACCTGATAATTTTTACTCTGAAATCGCCCGCATGGAAGACTATCTCGTCAGGGCAGTCCGCAGGTGCTCCGGGCATAGAAGCCGAAATATATCTATGAGGAATAAAGAACAATCTCTGTTTAAAATGAAGCAGACCATACTCAATGAGGTCTCGTAGCAAATAACATCAATAAACCTTAAGGTCATCACATATGCCCACCCGCCAATTTATAAAGGAAAGTTCAAAGGCGTATTATAACAGACAGCTGGAGTTTGAAAAACGGGCGCAAGGATACAAACTACGCGGAACCGTTGCCCCAATGCCGCATACCATCTCTCTTGCCGTCAATAACACCTGTTTCCTCCGTTGTGCCCACTGTGATGTGGGCAGCCAAAAGCGCTCAAAAAATCTGAAAAATTTCTTCTATCTCCGGGGCACTGGCGACAAAAAGGCCGCTGAAGAGATCCCACTGGATGTCCTCTACAGGCTTGTTGATGAGGTAGCGCCTTTCAGGTGCATCATACGTCCAACCTTCCTTGAGCCCTTGATGCGCAAGGACCTGTTTACCTTTGGATCATATGTCAAATCCAAAGGGCTTGTCTTTAACTTACAGACCAATGGAGTGCTTCTTTCAAAATACGCCAGGCAGGCAGTTGAAACAGGAACTGATGTACTTAGGGTATCCCTGGACGGGCCACCTGAAATTCATGACAAGATCCGTGGTATACCTGGGACTTTCAACCGGGTGATTGAGGGATTGCAAAAGGTAATAAAAATAAAAAAAGAACTATGCTCTGATCACCCGGTTTTAGGGATATCAATGGCCATATCCGGACACAATTTCAATCATATCCTATCGTTCATGGAACACTTGGAGCAGGAGGGTATCCTGCCTGAAATCTACGTTTCGTTCAGTTTCCTGCGTTTCATAACGGGCAGGGAGGCAGAACAGATGAACACCATTAACTTCAGCCTTGCGCCCGTAACTGAAAGCAGCCTATCAGACAGCGCAAGGGAGGCAGTTGATGTGGGGAAACTCCAAGAGGAGATATCGGAGCTCAAACAAAGATACCCCCAGGACAAATTTCATTACTACTTTTTCCCGTGTGAACTATCGACAAAGGAACTCTATCAGTGGTTCTGCACCGATGATTTCATGCACCCTGAGATCACGTGTAATGTCCCCTGGAGCCATTGCCAGATCCTTTACAACGGAGACGTGGTATTTAACGGACGTTGCTGTTCAGATTCTATCGGCAATATCTTTGAAGAGAGATTTCAGGACATCTGGAATGGCAACAGGGCACAGCAGTTCCGCCAGTACATATTAAAATATGGAAACTTCCCGGCGTGTAACAGGTGTTGCAGAAAATTTTAAATAGCGGGCAAGGGCAGACTCTATGGTAAACATGTCAGAGGATTTTGAACAGAGGCACAACGAATATTACCACACCACTCGTCATGCCCAAAACAACAGAAGGATCTCGGCCCCTGGAATGCAATACTTGCTGCACCTATTAAGGGGAGGCTACCTTGGCAGCGGGCTTCAAGAGGGTAATGGCAGAAAGATGCTCGATGTAGGCTGCGGCTCTGGTTTTAACAGCGTAACGTTTGCCATGATGGGCTGGGAGGTTGAAGCCTGTGAAATAAACCAGGAGATTGTGGAACATGCCCGTAGGACCATAAAGGCATACGGGTTTGATATCCATGTAAAGGTAGGCGAAAATGAAAATCTTCCCTATGAAGACGGTTCCTTTGACTTTCTGTTATCCATGAATGTCATTCATTATGTGCAGGGAGAAGAGGCAGTCAAAAAGACCATTGGTGAATACGCCCGGGTACTAAAAAAAGGGGGCAGGATACTGGTGTCCACAAATCATCCTGATAACTGGATACTGCAAGGGGCTGAACACGTTGGGGAAAATATTATCAGGGTAAACCTGCCTGGAGACTATCGGGATGGCCAGAATCTTTTTCTTTTTTCATCAGAAGAGATGCTGGCAAGATATTTTTCCACCCATTTTGGACATATTATGACAGGTGAAAACCGCTTTGATTTCTTCACCAAACAGGTAAGAAACCTGTTGTTAACAGGGGTAAAACCTTAAAATAGGCCCTGCTGTTTAGCGCAGTGAATATTATGTGATATGGCTCCCCAACATTTTCTGTCTATAAACCTGCCAGTAACATCTTACGAGGAGATCTCACTCCAGAACCAGGTCCCTCCTGAATTGTGCCATAAAATCCGTTCATTTATAAAGGGCAAGGGGTATTCAAGGGTCTTACTCTTTGGTAGTGGTCACACCGGCCAAGTAGTCAGCAACTGTATTGAAGAATATTTTGCCGGCTTCATTGATACCAGGTCACTAAACCAGGCTCATCAAGGTAAGGCTGAAGCCATATTGATTACTACAGCACCCCTCCATGTCAGACAGGTTCAAGAAACCTTGTCTAAATCGCCCTTGGCGGAATTGCCCACCATCTCTCTCTTTACAGAAGAGGGGAAAAATATCCGCATGATCCTGGAGAGCCAACCCCGTAGCGGCACTGACTATCTTATAGAAAATCTCCGAAGGACATTAGATATCGATTACGCCTCTGTCTATCCATTCCCCAACGGAAGGCGGCGAGACGATGGACACGTGTTTTATGGCCCAAAGTCTGGCAGGGGGTATATTATAAAAACCCATTTTATGAGGCCGCTACACTATCCACAGTACCGATATGTCCCTCATCTCTTTCTGATTAGTTTTTTCCCGGACACCTATTATAAATGGGCCAGGATGATTGCCCCTGAATCGGATCGTCCCAACTACAGGCTTACGCCTGTAAGACCGGAATGGCAGATAATCAGCAGCTATATTCCCCTTCACCTCAGATGGCTACAATATATTGCAAAATTGGATGTTCTGCGTTTTGAAGATTTTTATCTGGATTTCCAGGGAACAATAGAGAGTCTAGCAAGCCTGCTTGGTGAGCGGCCAGAGGGCTTTATCCCGCCCGGTACACCCTCACGCCGCCTATACTGGAGAGAGGACTTTTCCAAACGTATGGACCCGGCTATAACTCAAGAACTTCTGGTCAGGTTTAGGGAACCAATCCGCTTTTTCTATCCGGAAAAAAGTCATCTACTGCCGTAATTCCAGCGCATGTCCAGATCAACTCCGCTTGTAACCATTGTCATTCCCACCTTCAACCAAGGACAATACTTGCCGGCATGCGTGGACCACTGTCTTTTCCAGACATACCCTAACCTGGAGATCATTGTTATCGACGGTGGCTCCACTGACTCGACCAAAAAATACCTTGAGAATCTACCGGAGAAAATTGTTTCAACCACCATGACGCCAGTTGCCCGTATGGACAGAAACGGCACGATAATCCGGGAACCTGTCCTGGTCTATCCCCAAGATAGACAGTTAGAGATAACAACATTCCAAAATGATCTTGGCCCCACCAGAACCATAAATGAAGGGCTTAAACGTGCAAGGGGCAAATATTGCACATACATTGTTGGAGACGACCTGCCCCATCCGCATATGATTGAGGAAATGGTCACTGTGCTGGAGACGACCCCCGTAGATTTTGTCTATTCGGACATGAACCTTTTAGACGATACAGGCCGTATCATACGACAGATGCGGATGCCGGACTATGATTTCCATAGATGTTTCGCCCAGTGGTATCACCTGGGTGTTAGTAAACTCTATCGAACCAAACTGCACGACATCGCTGGACTAATGGACGAATCCATCACCGGCGCAAACGACTATGATCATTATCTGCGCTTTGCAATGAAAGGCTGCCGATTCCAGCATCTGCCCCGAATACTCTATTCCGTCAGGTGGCATGGGCCTGAACGCAAAACCGGTCAGCATTCTCCTGAACGATATAAGAGGCTCCTAAAAGAATCCATACAATGCGCACAAAAAGCGCGCCAATGGCTGGCGATCAACGGTAAAACATAAAGAACATTGATTTTCGCTGCCCAAAAGCAGATTAGCTGCATATATCCTAATGTGAGCGATTGTCGGATTTCCAGCATGCCCGCAAAATAGATCTGTATAATTTCGCGATATGTATAACTTCAGGAGAATATCAAAAAACGTTTATGCTGCGGAGTTATGATTGCTATGAAACAACGCACCGCTCTGATAACAGGCATAACGGGCCAGGACGGAAGTTACTTGGCAGAGCTTCTGCTTGAAAAAGGTTACAAAGTATTCGGGCTGGTGCGCCGTGTTACTTTTGAAGACACCACCCACCGAATGAGCAGGATAGCCCACATACTGGACGACATTGAACTCCTCGCCGGCTCCCTTGAAAGCTTTCCCTCAATATACAAGGCAATAAAACAATCAAAACCTGATGAGGTATATCATCTTGCAGCCCAGAGTTATGTCAACTACTCATTTGACGATGAATTTTCCACCCTTAACACCAATATAAACGGAACACACCATATGCTTGCAGCATGCCAGGACCTGGCGCCTGAGTGCAGATTCTATTTTGCCGGCACAAGTGAGATGTTCGGTAGACCCGATGAAGTTCCGCAGACTGAAAATACCCATTTCATGCCCCGCTCTGCCTATGGCATTTCCAAGGTTGCAGGGTTTCACCTTACAAGGAATTACAGGGACAACTACGGAATATTTGCATGTTCAGGAATACTGTATAACCATGAATCTCCAAGGCGGGGATTTGAATTTGTGACCAGAAAAATATCTTCCCATGTGGCCAAAATAAAATCAGGTCTTGCTGAAAAACTTGAACTTGGAAATCTTGAGGCAAGGCGGGACTGGGGTCATGCCCGGGAGTATATGCATGCTGTGTGGCAGATGCTTCAGCAACCTTTACCGGATGATTACATAATATGTACCGGCAAACTGCACTCTGTACGAGATTTTTGTGAGGAAGCATTTAGTTATGCAGGCCTTAATTACAGAAACCATGTCGTCTCCTCCCCCAGATTTTACAGGAAAGAAGACGCTCAACTTGTCGGTAACCCTGCAAAGGCTGCGTCAAAACTGAATTGGCGGCCTCGGATGTCTTTCAGGGAGCTGGTGCACGAAATGGTGAATAATGATATTTTATTAATTAAGAAGAGTAAACAGAAGGATTAACGGGCTATGACATGAATGCACCATATTGAGAAAATCAATACAGACCTCGTAATCATAGGCGCGGGAGCAGCCGGCCTGTCCGCTGCCATCGCGGCCCAGCAAAAGATCAAAAACGTTTTAATAATATCCAAGGGACGGCTCTTTCAGTCGGGCTCTACTTTTGCCAACATTAACAATCAGTGGGGTATTACATTCGCGGAAAATGAAACTGAAGGGGATTACCTGGAAAACAGAATAAATTCCATCAGCAAGGGAACAAACGTACCTTACCTTTCCAGAATATTGGTTAAGGAATCCTGTTCCGCGTTTGAAATGCTTCTCTCATGGGGCGTTGAATTCCAAAATGGAAAGGATGGAAAAATCAATAGAGTAGCGCCATGTTTCTGCACAGAACCCCTAGCAGCCATAATAAAATCCTGCAAACAGTTTGCAGAAAGTTGCAATAGGCAAATTGATTGGGAGAGGGTCAAACTGCTACCTGAGACAAAGGCAGAAAAAATCATCATAAAATCAAACAAATTTACAGGAATTAACGCCAGTCATAAAAATCAGCTCATCAAGATAGAGGCTAGAACTGCTATAATTGCAACAGGGGGTAATGCTTCTGTCTTCAGCCATCATATTACAGAGCCTGGCCTTACCGGTGATGGATATAAGCTCTTGGAAGATATCAAGCACGAAGCTTTAATCCGGTTTTCCAACATGAATTTTCAACAGAAGGTATGGGAAGACATATCTGCTCCGAAAAAGCGTTTTCGACTTTCCTGTCTATGGAAGCCAGAATACCTGTTTCGTTCCACAGAAGGAAAAACAGCAAGCCTTGATACACTGGGTACAGCAGTTCTGCGTAAACGCATGACCCACGTGCCAATCAGCAATCTTCAGCAGGACCGCATTGTAGATGAAATCCTGCTTAGCCTTGACAGGCACGGCAGGGGAATTGAAGTTATCAACAGGCAGACAGGTCGATGTGAATATACAATCTTGCCATTTGTGCAGGCAAATAACGGTGGTGTTATTACAGGAGAAAATGGAGAAACTGCACTTCCAGGCCTGTTTGCTGCAGGCGAGGTTACCACGGGAATGCACGGGGGTGACAGGATCGGGGGAATGATGATAGCCAACTGCCTTGTATTTGGAACACGTGCCGGAAGGGCTGCGGCTGATTTTATCCAGTAGTGGCCTACTTTATAGCAGGGAAATACTCCTCAAGACTGTTGCTATACGCTCATCATGGCGCCCCAGTTCCTTTAGAACATTCACAATTTCATCGATTTTACGGCTGTTCTCCTGGATCTTATACTCAAAGGGCTTTGCCATTGTGCGCCTGTCCCAGATGGCAAAACCTATAGTTACAGCCACGATGGCAGCAAACGCCCCTACCATGGCCATCATCATGGTCTGGAGAGATTCAAAACGTTTGTCTACCTGTTCAAAACGTTTATTCATGTCCTGGCGCAGCTCCTCAAAACGCTTATCTACCTGCTCAAAGCGTTTGTTCATGTCCTGCCGCAATTCTTCGAAACGTTTATCTATCTGATCAAAGCGCTTGTCTATCTGATCAAGCCGTTCATCAAGACGAATCAGTAGCTCCCTGTCTTTTTGAGTGAAGGTGTCACCTTCGGCCCTGGCAACAGGCAGATTAATAACAAAAGGCGCTATTATTGACACACAAAATATAATTATTAGTATTTTTTCAATCGGCTATCTTTTCTATTACAAGCTGTCTAGAGAATTTTCATTTCCCCCTTGGCTATATGGACACTAATTGCCTTGAAGGTGGCCTTGACTTTTTCCCCACCCTCTCAAGAGTTCAACGAGTTTTTCAATAACTGGCCCCCATTCCCCCGGGGCAGGCTGCCGCAACAACCTGGCAGTTGGATACCAGGGAGAATCGTCCCTGTCCAGAAACCACCGCCAGTCTGGTGAAAACGGCAGCAGAATAATAACCGGCTTAGCAAGGGCACCTGCAAGGTGAGCTGTAGCTGTATCCACTGACACAACAACATCAAGGCTTTTAATTAATGCGGCGGTATCCGCAAAATCTGTTATCTCTTGCGTCAAATCCACTATGTCCAAAGTATCCCTGCACTCTTCCAACTGACTGGATGCCTCGCCTATCTGCAGAGAGAATAGCCGGACACCGGGGATGGTACTCAATGGAGCCAGTTTGGAAAGTTTTATAGAACGGTTGTGATCATCCACATGATTGGGATTACCTGCCCACACCAGACCAACTTTCAACGATTCAGGATACGCTGATAAAATCTCACGCCATTTGCCAAGAACGTTGGTGGATACTTCCAAATAAGGACCATCCGCTGTTATATGAGATTTTTTTTTAATCCCGAGTAAGAACGGCAGATCAAGTAGAGCAGTTTGATAATCCGCATCTATCTCATCAATATTTATTTCTTTTTTTGGAAATAACCGTGCATACTTATTCATGCAAGATAGCAACCGTCCCAGAGGAGGTTGAAAAGAGAACATTACCTCTGCTCCCATTTGGTGCAATACCTTAATGTATCTGCAAAACTGAATTGTATCCCCTGCTCCCTGCTCAGCCCTCACAAAAAGCCTTTTCCCTCTGAGATCCTCTCCCTGCCATGCCGGCCATGGCCCATTCAACCATGATTGCATAATATCAAATCTGGCCTGATAAAAGGGCCATCCCTCATGGAACTTTCCCTTCAAAAACAAAATACACCCCAGCCCAAACCGAGATCCTGCATGCAGCGGATCAAACTTGAGGGCCTTACGGTACAAATCTTCGGCTTTTTTATAATATCCTAACTTTACAAGAGGATAAGCAGCACCGGCTAGAATTCCCGCATCAAGATGTGAAGAATGCAGTGTCTTTTGCGCATAATAATATGCATTTTTATAGTCTCCCATATCAGTATAAACTGATGCCAACGCACTTATCAAAAAGCCATCACGGCTATTTTGTTGCAACCCAGCCCTAAGCGTCTCAATGGCATCCTTATAACGCCTCAGAAAACGGTAAGTGACACCAAGATTAGTAAGAATTGCGATATCATGAGGAGCAAGTTGCCTCGCTTTTTCAAGAAATTTTACTGCCCTTTCATGCTGAGATAGACGTAAACAGGCCGTTCCCAAAGAGAGCAGAACCGTTGGATTATCCGGTTCTGCCTGAAGCATTTTTTCGAGGAATGGTATGCTTTCATGCCAACGATGCTGTCTAATCAGCATGTTTGCCATCCTGGAAACGGGCTTAACGGACTGGGGTTCCATCTTCCTGGCTGCTTCATAGCAGACTATTGCATCGTCAAGATTACCTGCCTTTTCCTGGACATCGCCAGCACACAGAATCATATCCACTTGATCAGGAAATATTTCTAATCCATGGGTAGCAAGGACTGCCGCCTCATGTAATCTGTTTTCTGACAATAAATGATTTATCTCTTGAATTATCGATTCAATGGATTCCATTAAATTATAAACCCGCTAATCTTCCTGATATCCATTTCTTTGACACATGGTTTCATTTTCTGTTTTACTGAACAGTCTATTTTACAGATTGGCTGTCTGGCCAATCAATTTTATCAACAATTTTAAAGACCTCTGGTAATGCAGCATAATAAAATTTTGCTCTTGCACGTTCATCACCTTCCATAAGAATAAAACGATAAAACATTACCACAACATCCAGTACGAATTTAAGATATACTTCTACCCGGGAGCCACCATCTTCTTCCTTGAAATGTGCTATCACATTTACAAACATATTGTCCAGTCTTTGGGTAAAATCGTTCATCTCAAAAATTTCCATCTCTAGATATTCTTTTATCATGGACTTGAACTGTTCTATCAGATCGCTACCGGTCACACTATATTCCTCCCAGTTATAACCAGATCTGGCAGGTTGGAACACATCATTTATACGACGTATATCACGTTGTTTTTCAATATATTCTTCCAGTTCCAATTGTGATGAATGAAAAGGGACAGCACCTTTTATACTTGCACCATCAGACAGATTGTACACCTTAACAGATGACAATTCTGACAGGGCGGCCTGGGCGGAAGCTATGGCCATATTAAAATATGTGGTGGTGTGCACTGGTTTTGATGAACTGAAGTTGGCTGATATTTCAAAGGTGCCTGCCAGATTTTGTTTTTTCCTGTTATTGTAAAAACCTCCATTCGCATGTCGTTTGTCATTGGATTTAAAGCCAAAGTCCAAGCCAGCCAGCAAAATCATGGCAGGTTTGCAAAAACAGGCCATTCCAATGGCCAAATTACCGGTAGTAGGATAAATATGCCTTACATATTTAAAAAATTTTACCCCCCCGGCTCTTATATCTGACTCAACCATCCAGACATTATTAACATGGTTAAACCACTCCAGGTTAATTTTTGATGTACCGATAAGTGGCCTGTCCCGCAACATTCCAAGCCGTTTGATAACAGTACCGTTTAAATGAATATCAATAGCAAATTGGAAATCCGGAATAATTCCATTCTTTACAAGAATTTTTACTGCACTATGTACAGCGAAAATTATAAACATGTTCTGATTTGCCCTGATCCATTCAAGGTCATTCTCTAGTGACGGGCCTGAACCAACAACCATAATCCTTGAACCGGCAGAAAGCTCAGGATAGCCTGAAAGAGCTGGTACACCTGATTCAAGATTTCTGAAAGTATTCTTTATGCCCTCAATATCCAGGTCAAAAGGTCTCACATGGTTTAGATGACATTTCTGAACAGAAGAAAGATGCTCTACCAACTGAGGGATAGATGGTGAGGTATAGCCAAGCAATATCCGGGTCCACACCTGGGCAGTCACATTTTGCCAGGCAAAAAACTTCCTGAATAGCCCGTCTAGGCCAGAAATTCCCAGTCCCAACATGAGCTCTCCGAAACGCTCATGTAATTCTGAATAATCCAGGAAATAACATGAAACCATAAATCGTTCCGGTTCAGGCTCCAGTAGCATAATCCGAGCTGCATCATTGTGGTGCAGGAAAGCGGATATATGCAGACCATGAAAAACACCGATAAAGATAACTGACGAATTACAGGAGGCAGGGGCAGGTTTAGTTAAACTTGCTGTTCTCTTACCGAAATCCGGAGAGTAACGTAAAAGTTGCTCATAGAGTGACCATAGAAGTTTACCGTGACGGAAACGCTCCGATGGAATGTCGTTTCCAAGACACATTAATTCTTTCCAGGCTATGCCGGAAGGATCAGCTAACGCCTCGGCTAACGAATCCAGACCTGATTCAGGATGACACAGCGCCCCTGTGGGAGAATGCACTATATTTAGAAAGTCATCCGTTATATCAATGTGATATGGACATTCACATTGTTCAAGCCAGGCATAGATATGAGGATGGTGTTCCGAAAAATATTGACGATTTTTTAAATAAATATTCTCAATTATTCCGGGACGTTCATAAGCAGATGCCGCTCTCAATTTATCAACGATATTCACCTGTGTCTCCCGACCTGATTCATTATACATCATGCCATCCCATGCTTAGAAAAAATTAAAGTCCATACTACATGGTGCCGATATAAATACAAAAGGGAAAATTTAGGGCACAGGAGGTTTTAGGTAATCAGCCAGTTTCCCTTAAATAAAAAAATACAGGGCAAGGAAAGCCCAAACAAATAATCACGGAGGATTATATCATGGCACTAGTTGTTAATACCAATGTATCTTCACTTAACGCCCAGAGAAACCTCGTAGGAACAAACAAATCACTCACCCGTTCCATTCAGAGACTCTCCACAGGACTCAGAATCAACAGCGCAAAGGACGACGCTGCTGGCCTTGCCATTTCAGACCGGATGACAGCTCAAGTAAGAGGTCTGAACCAAGCAGTTAGAAATGCCAATGATGGTATTTCAATGGCACAAACTGCTGAAGGTGCCCTTCAGGAATCAACCAATATACTTCAGAGAATGAGAGAACTTGCAGTCCAGTCTGCAAATGATACCAACACCGCGTCAGACAGGGCAAGTCTCCAGAAAGAAGTGTCACAGCTCCAGGCCGAACTTAATCGTATTGCCAACACTACTGCGTTTAACGGCAAGAAGCTGCTTGATGGCACCTTCGGTAACGCAAAAATCCACGTAGGAGCTGAGGCCAATCAGATCATCAATGTTCAGATGGGCGATACCCGTGCTACCAAAATCGGTTACAACAGGTTTAATACTGTATATTCTACCGGATCTATTTCAAATGCCGTTAGCGGTACCACCAATAATGTAGCAGCCCAGACGCTCACAATAGAGGGTTCCCTTGGTACCGCTTCCGTAACTGTTGGCGCTGGTGATTCGGCAAGAGACATTGCCACTGCAATTAATAACAAGGCTGACGCATCAGGAGTCAACGCTGCAGCTGTAACATACGCCAAAATTGATAATGTCAACAGTGCAGGCACCGTCGCTTTTGATATGTATGGCCAGAATGAAAGTGACGAAATACGAATCAGTGCACAGATATCAGACACCGATGACCTGACTGATCTCGCAAAGGCTATAAATGATGTATCAGGGAAAACAGGGGTCACGGCTACCCTCAATGATTCCAAAGACGCAATCCTTCTAACCAATAGTGAAGGATATGACATAACAATCGAAGGGGCCTCTGGTAGCAGGACATTTGATCTGGTCGGCATCAAACATCCTGATAATTTTGCCACCGGCGCTACGTGGGATACTGCAAGTTCTGAGACAGCAGATACCGTAAATGTTACAGGTACTGGCAGTGCGACCGTAGGTGGCACCGTGGTGTTTGATTCCGCCAAAAACTATACTGTTACCAGTAATGTTGCATCAGATCTCGTTACCGCTGCAGACACTGCATACTCTTCAAGCCTCGAGAAGGTAAGTGAAATTGATGTAGGAACCCAGAATGGGGCGAATGCCGCTATTAACGTCATTGACGGAGCGCTTTCCTACATTGATGATCTGAGAGCTGATCTGGGTGCCGTGCAGAATCGTTTTGAGTCAACCATCTCCAACCTTATGAATGTTTCTGAAAATATATCAGCAGCCAGGTCACGAATCATGGATGCTGACTTTGCAGAGGAAACAGCCAACATGACCCGGGCACAGATCCTGCAGCAGTCTGGCACTGCAATGCTTGCACAGGCAAACACACTTCCCCAGGCAGCATTGACACTTCTTCAGTAAACAATAAAACATCAATTAACAGGGAGGCGGCAAGAGCCGTCTCCCAATATTAATTCACTGAAATCATAGAGGTTTTATCATGGGACTCGGCGTATCAGGACTCATGTCCGGGCTTGATACAGACTCCATCATCTCTCAGTTGATGAGTCTGGAAAGACGCCCGGAAATGCTTCTGCAGCAGAAAGAAGCGGCGTACCAGGCAAAAATTACCGCGCTTGGAGTGGTAAAAAGTTCCATGTCGGATCTCAAATCTGCTGTCAGCTCATTAAAGTCTTCTGATGATTTCATTTCCTACAGCGCCACATCCAGTGACACGGATATACTTAAAGTTTCCGCCGGGGATGATGTTCAACCCGGCAATTACAATATCATTGTCAACAACATTGCCAGCGAACAGCATGTCAGAGGTGCTGCATTTTCCGCATCAGATACCGAGATTGGAACCGGAACACTGACAATACAGGTTGGAAGCAATGACTCTGTTGACATTACCATAGACAGCGACCATAACACCCTGGCAGGAATTGCACAGGCCATAAATGAGAGCGATACCGATGTAACAGCCGGGGTCATTTACGATGGAACAAACTACTACCTTACGCTTCAAGGCAAAGAGACCGGCGCATCCAACACCATCACTCTTACCATGCAGGATGATGATGGCATAAACACTGACAATGCAGGCCTGTCATCAATCTACACAGACCCTGCAGCCCAGACACTGACAGAGACACAGGCAGCGGCTGATGCAGTTCTTACCGTTAACGGCATTGCCAATATAGTACGTTCTACCAATGAAATTGATGATCTTATCGATGGAATAACCATCACCTTGAAAGACGCTGACCCTGCCAGGACCGTTTCTGTAAGTTCTACCAAAAACTACAGCGGTCTTACAAAAAAACTGGACAGTTTTATAAAGAGTTACAATGCGTTAATTGATACACTTGCAGAGCAGACTGCATACAACGGGGATCAGGCAACAAACGGCACCCTTCTTGGTGACAGTACGGTAAGCAGAATAGCGCAGTCACTTTCTTCCATGGTTTACCAGGGTGTCGATGGTGTTGACAGCTCTGTTAACAGCCTCAGCAAGTTGGGGATCGAAATTGATGACAGCGGACACCTGAGCCTTGACAAGGACAAGCTCAACAGCGCAATGGAGACGTATCCTGATGATGTTGCAACATTCTTTACGTCTGATGAAACAGACAACGAAGGCATTGCGGTAAAGATGTACAACTTCCTTGATGGCTACCTCAAGAGTTCCACTGGAATCCTGTCAGCCAAGGAAAAGGGGATGCAGGATTCAATAGACGACATTGAAGACCGCATAGAGCAGATGGAAGTACGATTTGCAAAGCGTGAAGAAAACATGCGCAAGCAGTTCAATCACCTTGAACTCCTGATGGCACAGTTCCAGGACACGGCGTCCCGACTTGAACAGCAGCTTTCTTCTATTTCAAACATAAACTCCTATATTTCACGAAAAGGATAAAAGGACCATGTATGCCAGGCCAAATAACATGTACAAGGCTTACCAGCAGAATGACATCCTCACACTCCCGCCTGCTGCAATAATAGAGAGACTATATCAGGCCATGGAGCGCTCACTTATGACTGCCAAGGATGCAATGGAAAAGGGCCAGACAGCCATAAAGGGCGAAAAACTCGGCCATGCCCTGACAATAATAGGTGAACTCCAGGCATCCCTTGACATGGAAAAGGGTGGAGAAATAGCTGAAAACCTGTACGTTCTTTACTCTTTTGCAACCAACAGACTTCTGATGGCAAATGTAAAGAATGATGTCCATCTTATAGATGAAGTCATAAACACCATGAAGCCGCTCGGCCAGGCCTGGTCTGAGATTAGAAGAGAACAAAACGGTCATAATGGCAGCACAACAGATAACGGGGCTGAAGCATCACATACCCGAAACGAGCCAATTCAGGCGGCTGCCGGGTATTAAACAAATGATACAGGATTATCTGCGGTACAACGAACTTACAAGGATTGTGCTTGATATCCTGAGAACCAGTTATGATAAGGGAAAGCTTGCACCATTACTGGAGGAACGAAACCATCTGTTTGCCCGCTTTGAAGATGCAGGCTGGCCGGACTCGGAACAGGCGACCCAGATCCTTGAAGACACACTTAAACTTGAATTGCAGTGCGTAAAAATAATTGCTGATGAACGTGCCAGATTAAAAAGGCAAATGCAGCGGTTAGCAAGACAAAAATATGTCCTTAAACAGTATGCTACACAGACAGCCGCATGAACTACTTCTTGTTTGAAACTTAAATTGAAATTTATTTTTGATTTGTTGGAGAGATATCATGATAATCAGTGATACTGCAAATGCAGTAAAATACCAACCGTCTCAAATAAGGCAGACTGGTACACCTGCCGGACAGGAGAAACGAAAAGCTGGCACTTACAGTGACAGTTCCCCGCCCGGAACCGGCATCAATCTTCCGAGAACACCCTCAGACAGTGCATCAGCCCCTGAAGTTAGCATTGTACAGTCCCAGCAGCCAGGTAAAGGGACTTCAGGAGAAGACAAGCAGGTTTCAAGCAGGGAGAACAGCGAAGAGACAGTTCAAAAACTTAATAATGCACTTGAAGAAATAAAGCATAACCGGCTGGAATTTTCCGTGCATGAAGATACAGGCAGGACTGTTGTAAAAATCATTGATCAGGATACTGGAGAAGTAATCAAACAACTGCCACCTGAAGAGCTTCTTGACCTTGCAGAAAAACTTAAAGAGATGAGTGGAGTGCTTTTTGACAAGAAGATATAAAACAGCCTGAAAATAATGTTTTTTTCAAAAGCCCGCAAATAACTTTCACACCGTGCTACCTGTATGTCCGAAACCGCCTTCTCCACGCCGGGTAGCGTCAAGATCCTCTACTTCTTCCCATTCCACCTGCCACACCCTTGAAAGCACCATCTGTGCTATTCTTTCACCTGGCTTAATTTCAACAGGTTCCTTTCCCAGGTTAATAAGCCCTACCCTTACCTCTCCCCGGTAATCAGCGTCTATGGTTCCAGGGGCATTGATTACTGTAAGGCCCTTTTTTATGGCAAGCCCGCTCCTGGGCCGTATCTGAAATTCATAACCTTCCGGCAGTGCAACGGCAAATCCCGTGGGAATCAAAACGATTTCACCGCTTTTCACAGTAACAGGGGCAGGGATGGCTGCACTTATATCCATGCCGGCAGCCATCTGTGACATGAACCGTGGCAGAGAAATCCCCTTTCCATTGGCAAGGCGTTTAATCTGCACCTTAACACTCATTTTCCAAGCAGTTCCTCACATCTCCTGGCTTCATCGTCAGGCACTGGTCCCAAGGTTACAAGGGCAGCAGGCGAATTGAGACACATCCCGGCAACCTGCATGATGTCATCAGGGGTTATCTCATCAAACCTCTGTTCTATCTCCTCGTAACTGACCTGGTCATGAAGATTGATTTCATTCTTGGCAATGCGTGACATGCGGGAATCCATATTCTCGGACGCCAGAAAAATGGCGCCCTTGACTTGGTCCCTTGCATCCTCAAGTTCTGAGCTGGTGACAGGCTCTTTCGACAGCCTTTCAAGCTCATGCTGCATCAGATTTGCAACGGTTGAGACCGACTCGGGGGCAGTGCCTGCATACATACCCATCACACCACTGTCGTGGTAAGAGGTAAGAAATGAGTACACTGAATATGCAAGCCCGCGTTTTTCACGCACCTCCTGAAAGAGCCTTGAACTCATTGAGCCGCCCAGAATGACATTCATTAATGTGGCAGCGTAACGCATCTCTTCAGAGGCAGATATACCGTTAAACCCCATCAACATATGAACCTGTTCACATTCCCTTTGATAAAAACGTGCACCGCCTTCAAGTGACGGAGTTATACGGTGGGGAAGTTGTGCATCTGCTGCAGGAAGTTTCTCAAACAGGCGCTCCATGCTCTCAACGAATGCTTCATGGGAAAGGTTTCCGGCAGCGGCAATTAAGGTCCTGGGGGCAACGTATGCCTTGTTTACAAATGACTTTAAAAAATCAGGGGTTACCGCAGTAACAGAATCGCGGGACCCAAGGATTGACCGGCCAAGTGGATTATCACCCCAGATAAAACTGTTAAACAGTTCATGGACATAGTCGTCAGGGGTATCCTCAACCATGTTGATTTCCTGGAGTATTACCTGGCGTTCACGCTCAACCTCAGACTCATCAAATCGGGAGTTCAGGACAATATCTGCAAGGAGATCACTGATTGTATCAATATGTGTATCAAGGACCCGTGCGTGAAAACAGGTAGTCTCCCTGGAGGTAAAAGCGTTTGAAAACCCGCCCAAACGGTCAAAGGTTTTGGCAATATCAAAGGCACTGCGGCGCTCAGTACCCTTGAAAATCATGTGCTCAATAAAGTGGGATACACCGGACTCCTGGGGAAACTCATCCCTTGAGCCAACATTAACCCATACGCCTATGGCTACCGAACGGACGCCTGGCACACTCTCGGTTATGACAGTGAGCCCGTTTGGAAGAACAGTCTTTTCAAATCTGCTCTGTATCTTTTTACCTGTCATAAAAATCAGTCCAGCAGTGCCTTTCTGCTAAGCTTGATTCGGCCCTGACGGTCTATATCTATGACCTTTACCTTTACGGTATCGCCCTCCTTTAACACGTCACGGACATTTTCCACGCGGTGCTTTTCAAGCTGGGAGATGTGAACAAGCCCGTCAACCCGGGGTAGTATCTCCACAAAGGCACCAAAGTCCATAATCTTTTTTACAGTACCTGTATAGACCTCGCCAATCTCCGGCTCTCTTGTGATATCCTTAACTATCTGCAGTGCCTTGTCAGCAGCTTGCGAATCCGATGAAAAAATGTTCACTGTACCGGAATCATCAACATCCATCTTGACCCCGGTATCTGCAATTATACCCTTGATCACCTTTCCGCCAGGGCCAATTACATCCTTGATCTTCTCAGGATTTATCTTGATCGAGGTAATTCTCGGTGCAAACTCCGAGAGCTTTGAGCGTGGCTCCTTCATGGTCTCCTGCATCTTCCCGAGAATATGAATCCGCCCCTCTCTTGCCTGTGAAAGGGCCCGTTTGAGTATATCCTCATCAATCTCATTAATTTTTATATCCATCTGAAGGGCGGTAATCCCCTCCTCAGTGCCTGCCACCTTGAAATCCATATCTCCAAGATGGTCTTCGTCACCAAGGATGTCTGTGAGGATAATTGCCTCACCGCTCTCCTCATCCTTGATAAGCCCCATGGCAACGCCGCTTACCATGTCCCGTATAGGCACACCTGCATCCATCAAAGCAAGGGTTGCACCACAGACAGATGCCATGGATGATGAACCGTTGGACTCCAACACCTCGGAAACCACCCTGATTGTATAGAGAAAATCCTCAGGCAGGGGGATAACTGCTGCAACAGCCCGCTCAGCCAATGCACCATGACCAATATCACGCCTTGCAGGCCCTCGCATCATCCTTACTTCGCCAACACTGTAAGGGGTAAAGTTGTAGTGGAGCATAAACGGCTTGTAACGGTCACCAAAGGGGGTATCTATGCGCTGCTCATCATCAGCGCTTCCAAGTGTTGCCACAGCAAGCACCTGTGTCTCGCCCCTTGTAAAGACCGCTGAACCGTGTGCCCTGGGAAGCTCACCAACAGTGCATGTGATGGGTCTTACATCTGTAAAACCACGGCCATCAAGCCTGCGGCGTTCCTTTACTATCATCTGGCGCATCAAGCGCTTTTCAATATCCTTGATTGCAGCGCCAATCTCCTTCTCCCTGTCGGGGTATGACTCGGCCAGGGCCTGAACAAGCTGCTTCTTAACCTCTCTCTTTCTGGTGTTTCGGGCAACCTTCTCAGGAATGGAGATCACCTCTCTCAGAAGCTCTGCACCCTTTTCCTCCAATGCGGCTACCACTTCGCTGTCAGGTTCAGGGGCCTGTACAGCAAATTTCGGCTTGCCAGCCTTCTCAGCAAGCTCATCCTGAATCTCTATCAGAGGTTTCAGGGCATCCCGGGCAAACAGAATGGCCTCAAGCACCTCTTCTTCAGGCAGGATCGCTGCCCATCCCTCAACCATGACTATATTCTCACGGGAACCGGCAACCACAATATCAATGTCAGACTGTGAAAGCTGTTCTATAGTTGGATTCGGGATAAATTTGCCGTCAACACGGCCAACCCTCAAACCGGCAATTGGTCCATCAAAGGGTATGTCGGAAACAGTCAGTGCTGCAGAGGCTGCTGTAATTGCAATAACATCAGGGTCAATGGAGGGATCAACCGAGAGCACTGTAGCAATAATCTGTGTGTCATAAGTGTAGCCGTTGGGAAAACGCGGACGAAGCGGCCTGTCTATGAGTCGAGAAGTGAGTGTCGCCTTCTCGCTTGGCCTCCCAATCTCCCGCCTGAAATAGTTTCCGGGAATCTTGCCGGAACCATAAAACATCTCCTGGTAGTCCACCATGAGAGGCAGAAAATCTGCCCCCTCCCTTGGCTCTGCTGATGCCGTGGCTGTTACCAGAACACGGGTGTCACCGCATGACGCAAGAACCGAGCCGTTTGCCTGCTTTGCAAGCCTGCCGGTTTCAAAGGATATTGCTGTATTATTCAACCTTGTCTCTAATTTGATCATTAACCAATTTTCCTCTTGTTTACATTCACCCTGATTTTTTCATTACGACTTTTGGGATTGCACATTATTCAGGGGTAACGCACTCAGTCGTTAAAAGAACAGGTAGCTGCCTGTCACCATCACAGACTTCGCCTGAGCACAAAAAGCTCAATCAGCACTTGCAGATGACGCACAAGGCAACCATACCGCCTTTAATGCAGGATTCTTCTATTTACGAATACCAAGTTCCTTGATAAGGCTTCTGTATCTCTCAACATCCTGGGCCTTGAGGTAGTCAAGAAGCCTGCGCCTCTGTCCAACCAGTTTCAAAAGTCCCCGGCGCGAACCATGATCCTTCTTGTGTACCTTGAAATGATCGGTAAGATACGCTATTCGAGAGCTTAGAAGCGCTATCTGCACCTCTGGAGAACCTGTATCCGTAGGATGGGTCTTGAACTTCTCGATTATTGCTTTTTTGCTTTCAGCATCTAAAACCACTTTTGTGTTCCTCCTTAAAAATTATTGAAAGTATTATTACAAAAATTCAGTTCCATATTTTTTCAGTCTTCAGCCTACCCCGCCCATCAGGCTCTATCCGTGCAACTGCAACCAGTTCCTCCTTGCCTTGGCTGTGTGTTACAAGGCGGACAAGGCCGGTTCGGGGAATATCAGGCAAAAAGGCTTCCAATAAGTCCAGAAAATCATCAAACATCATTCCCTGGCCAAGGCGCAAACGCCTTGCCTGGGCATTACTAATTTCCAGTGCCGGAATATGACCAAGGGCTTCATTTACCGGAATCATGAATTCATCAACAGGCATTTCTGAAACAATCTCTTCAAGCCTTTCCAGAGTCAGTGCCTGGTCAACAGAAAGATTGCCGCATCTGGTGCGCCTTAATTCTGTCATGTGTGCGCCACACCCCAGTTTTGCTCCAAGTTCATGGCAGAGAGAGCGCACATATGTGCCACGGGAGCATCTTATCCTGAATTTCACGTCAGGCAGCCCGGCATCCTCTACTGAAAATTCTTTAACAAAAATCTCTTTTGGCTCCTTGTGAACGATCTTTCCCTGCCGTGCCAGCTTATAAAGTGGATTTCCCTTGTGCTTGGCAGCAGAAAAAGGCGGCGGAGACTGAAGCAACTGGCCTGTAAAGCAAGCGGCCTCCGTACGTATATCTGAAATTGACATTCCTGAAGGAAGGGGGCTGGTCTCCATAACCTTTCCCTCAGCATCATAGGTGTCTGTAACAACACCAAGATGCATAATGCCATGATATTCCTTAAAGCCTTCCATCAAGAACCTGCTTATACGGGTTGCCCTGCCAAGACAGACAACAAGAAGGCCTGTTGCCATTGGATCAAGGGTGCCAGCATGTCCGGCTTTTTTGATGCCAACAATACGGGACACCGCCTTAACAACTCCGAAAGAGCTTATACCCCTGGGCTTGTCAACAAGTATTACCCCCTCAGCAGGGGCATAACTGGTCTGCATTGCCATATCCTGGAGCATCAGCCAGCGGCCTCCTGTGCTGCCATGCTGCTCTTGTGTTCTCTCTGCTCAAAAATGGGCTGCAACATGCCTACAAGCCTTTGACGCCATAAAGGGGCATCCCCTTTGGCCCTGAAACCTGCGGCATGAAAATGACCACCACCGCCAAGGGATTTTGCAACAGCAGCAACATTAAACCAAGACCGGGAACGCAGGCTCACAGAGACAAGTTCATCGGAAATCTCCTTAATGAAGGCTGAGACCTCCACGCCATCTATGCAGCGGGCATAACGCACAAAATCGTCACTGTCCTGCACTGAAGCCCCTGCCTGCGCCTGCATGCTGCGGGTTATGTGAAGCATTGCCACCCTGCCCTGCAAATCAAGTGAAAGGGTATCAAGGGCAAGGTTCAGAAGGGCGAGTTTCCGAAACGGCACCCTTTCAAAAATCCTGTCTGAAATATCATAGGGATCAGCGCCCATTTCAACCAGGCGCGCTGCCATATCAAAGGCAAGGGCTGTGGTGTTACTGTGCCTGAAACAGCCGGTATCGGTCAGGATGGCTGTGTAAAAGTTGGTGGCAATCTCAGGTGTTATATTCCATTTAAGCTGGCTAAGCACTGCAAAACAGAGTGCACCTGTTGCAAAGATATCAGGGTCGATGTACTGGACGCAGAAATCATCAGACCTGGCATCAGACTGCTTTTCAGACGTGTCACTGCCTTCACACATATCCTGGCCCAGATGATGGTCAATTACTATGAGCCTGTGGGCTTCATCCACCATACGGGCGCCGTGCTCGCCTATCCTGTCAGCCTCACTGCAATCAAGGACCAGCAGTGCGCTGCCCTCTGGAAACGGAAGCGGCGGCGTGTGAACAAGCCTTTCAAAACCTGGAAGAAAAGAAAGATTCCCAGGCGGCTCATCCTGACAGTAACAGATGACCTCCTTTCCGGCATTCTCAAGGGCTGCGGCCATGCCAAGCATGGAGCCCACGGCATCACCGTCTGGCCGCACGTGACAGGTGAGCACCACCCTCTCACTTTCATCAAGCGCTCCAGCCACGGCCCCAAGCCTTTCAGGATGGCTCAACCTAAACATCTTTCAGGAGCCTCTCAATCTCTTCCTGGGCATCAAGAGACCGGTCCAGTTTGAAACGGATATCCGGCATCTTTCTTATCTTGAGCCTGCGCCCCAGAAGGGTTTTTACAAAGCCCCTTGCACGATTAAGACTCTGCATGGTTGACGCCTTCTCCTTTTCAGTGCCCAATACTGAAACCCAGAGCGTTGCAGAGGTAATATCACGGGTAAGCTCTACCAGCACAAGGGTTACAAACCCCTGTATCCCAGGGTCCTTGAGCTCATTGCTTATGATGGAGGCTACTTCCTCTTTTATGAGGTCTGCCACCCTTACTGAACGTGGATAATACTCAGGCATAATCTTTAAAAATCATAGACATCAATAGCCGTACCCCAGTCAGTTCCCATGTGAACCAGCTCAATCTCTGAATTGATAATCTCAGCAGGGGTAATGTGATCAACAAAATCCATAACCTTGTCCAGCACCGAGTTTACAAATGAGGCACTGTTACCAACAGTCACTATTCCAATCTCTGAATCCTGCAGCACGTCATTAAGGCCGACTTCAGAAACCGATACGTTAAACTTGTTGCGTACCTGTGCAGCTAGGCT
The DNA here is from genome assembly GCA_015494395.1 of Deltaproteobacteria bacterium. GTDB lineage: Bacteria > Desulfobacterota > Dissulfuribacteria > Dissulfuribacterales > QOAL01 > S144-17. The sequence continues at coordinate 14,747 of WGBG01000123.1, read as the reverse complement.
CTTTACCACCTTGCGTTTCCCCTTAAGCGAGCTGTTTCCGGCAAGCCTGAGCCTTATTCTCACTGTACCAACCACCATATCAACAGGCAGAACTCAACAACCTGCACCTGCTGCCACAGTCTGTATCAGCCCTCATCACTTTCCTTCTTGTCTGAAATCGCGGTGCCAAGATCAGGCGCAACTTCTTCCATCTCAAATGCCTGAATTACATCGCCAACCTTGATGTCATTAAACTTGTCAAAGGCAATACCGCACTCATATCCTGCCTGGACTTCCCTGGCATCGTCCTTGAAACGTTTCAGCGAGGCAATCTTGCCCTTATAGACAACAACATTATCCCTGAGCAGACGTGCCTCGGCATTACGCCTTATCACGCCCTCAGTCACCTTGCAGCCGGCAATGGTTCCAACCCGTGATATATGGAATGTCTCGCGCACCTCGGCGCGTCCAAGCTCGTGTTCACGATAAACAGGCTCAAGCATGCCCACCATTGCAGCCTTTATCTCATCAATGGCATGATAGATTACATCATAAAAACGAATCTCTACGCCTTCCTGTTCTGCCAGCGCCTTAGCCTGGGGAACAGGCTTTACATTAAAGCCAAGCACAATGGCGTTGGATGCGGTTGCAAGAAGAACGTCTGATTCAGTAATTGCTCCAATGCCTCCACGAACGATCTCTATTCGAATCTTGTCAGTGGCAAGTTTTTTAAGAGAATCTGAAATTGCCTCAAGGGAGCCCTGAACATCTGCCTTAAGGACAATATTCAGCACCTTGAGCTTGTCCTCTTCCATCTTCTTGAACATATTCTCAAGGCTTACAGCAGTGCCCTTGACAAGGTCTGCTTCACGGCTCTTGAGCTGACGGTATTCAGCCACCTCACGCGCCTTCTTCTCATCTTCAAGGACAACAAACTCACTGCCCGGCTCAGGCACTCCGGAAAGCCCCTGTACCTCCACAGGGGTGGCAGGTCCTGCCTCTTTTATCTTCTCTCCCCGGTCATTCATCATTGCCCTTATCTTGCCATGATAAAGCCCTGCAACCATTGCCTCGCCAACACGAAGTGTGCCCTCTTCCACCAGCAGTGTGGCAACAGGGCCTCTTCCCTTGTCAAGGCGGGATTCGATAACATGTCCCCTTGCCCTTCTGGAAGGATCTGCCTTAAGCTCAAGCACCTCTGCCTGGAGCACCATCATGTCAAGCAGTTCATCAATTCCTGTACCCTGCTTGGCTGAAACATTAACAAAGATTGTATCTCCGCCCCAGTCCTCGGGAACAAGCCCCAGTTCTGCAAGTTCACGCTTGACTCTGTCGGGCTCGGCGCCGGGCTTATCTATCTTGTTTACTGCAACAATAATCGGGACATCAGCAGCCCTGGCATGGTCAATTGCCTCCCTTGTCTGAGCCATGACACCATCGTCTGCGGCAACAACCAGCACAACGATATCGGTTACACTTGCCCCCCTAGCCCTCATGGAGGTAAATGCCTCGTGGCCCGGGGTATCAAGGAATACGACCTCATTTCCCGAATTAAGTTTTACACGATAGGCACCAATGTGCTGGGTAATACCGCCTGCCTCACGGGCTGCTATATCTGCCCTGCGTATGGCATCAAGGAGTGATGTCTTTCCATGGTCAACATGGCCCATGACCGTAATGACTGGAGGCCTTGGTTCTTCCTTGCCTCCTTCCCTGTTATCCTCCATCTGGATCAGGTCTTCGGCAACCGCCTTCTTTTCAATTTCATAGCCGAATTCATCTGCAATAAGGGCAGCGGTTTCATAATCAATGGACTGGTTGGCAGTAACCATGACACCAAGTGACATGAGTTTCATGATAATATCGCCAACCTTCACACCCATCTTCTTTGCCATCTCAACAGGCTGAATAGTTTCATAAATGGCAAACTTGCGTTTTTCTGCCTTGATGGGAGCTGTGCCTGTTGGCTGGCTCTGCTGTTTGGACTTGCCGCCCTTTTTGCCCTTGATTACGCCATCTTCCTCCGCAAGGATGCGGTCAATGGACTTGTGCTTGCCCCAGCGCTGTTTAAGATTCTTCTGACGTTTTCCACCTCCAAGCTCACTTGCCTGAACAACGCGCTTGCCCTTCTTACGGCCCTTGCCACCCTTTGGCATGCCGCCACCAACATCAGGGGCAGGACCGGTGGCCGGAGCGCTTGCAGCAGCCGTCGGCTTTTTGGCAGCAGGTCCCTTGCGTGGCCGTTCAGGTTTTGCCGGACGCGCCGGTTTTGCAGTCTTGGAAAGGTCAATCTTTACCCTGTCAACAATCTTCACATACTGTTTGGGTGCCTTTTTCTTTTTTGATGCCTTACCCTCTTTTTTCTTTTCAGAAGCAGGGGGCTTCTCAGTTTTTTGTGCTGTCTCTATCTTTTCTGCCTCTTCTTTAGCACCCTCATCAGACGCCGCAGCCTCCGGCTTCTTTTCTTCTGTTACCTCAACAGGAGATGCCTCATCCTTGCTCTGCTCTGATGTTTTAACCTCATCCTGTGCCTTTGGCGCAGTTTCAGGTGATTCGGAAGCGGTCTCTTCCCGGGCTTGAGGCTCTTCCATGACACTGGTTGAAACAGTCTGCTTTTCCTTCCCGGAATCTTCAGATTCTGCACCTTCGGATTCTGCCTGCACTGCCTGCTCTTCGGCCCCTTCTGATTTCTCAGAAGCGACACCGGAAGCCTGCTCTTCGGCACCGGGGGCAGATGCCTCTGCAGTTTCTTCAGTTGGCGGTGCTTCTTGTTCTGAAGATACTTTTGGGGGCAGTTCAGCAGACTGAGGCTTTTCAGAAACGGCCTGGGCATTGTCCTCTTCAACAGGCGCAGAACGCTCTGCACCTGTATCCTGCGTCACAGCCTCTTCAGATTCAGGCGCCTTTTTCTTGATGCGCACCACCTTCTTAATTCGCACCACTTTGTGCCTGCGTCGTACAGGCTTTTTGGCCTTGACTTCCTTCTCTTCCTTTTCCTGCTGGAACTCTGCCTTTAATTTTCGCCTGATCTCCTGGACTTCATAGTCTTCAAGAGTGCTCATATAATTTTTAATGGGAAAGCCCATATCCTTGATACGGCTCTCCATCTCCTTACTGGCAATTCCAAATTCCTTGGCCAGCTCATGGACCCTTATTTTAGCCATTCCTGCAATTAACCCCCGAAACTATTATGCGCCATCCCTGCAGGGACAGTGCAGTCCACACCGGAAACCTTTCCGGCAAAGAGAATATTTTTATATATTATCTGTGTCCCAAAATTTGCGCGCTGCTTATTGCCTGTACTAAACCCGTAACTGATTTGCCAACACCTTCAAATTTCCGTATCTATTCAGCGTGGTAAATGGTCTTATTTTGGAGTGACTTTGAACAATTTCGTAGTTTTTCTTGGCGAAGCGAAGCCACAAAAATCGCGTCTGTCTGAGCGAGGGACAAGCGAGTTTCGCGATTTTGGCGTAGCAAGCCTTAGAAAAACAAGAAATTGTTCACCGGAACGGAAAAATAAGACCATTTATCAACCTTTATTAACATAAGTACGCTGAGCAGTTACAAATTACCTGTCTTAAACGCCCTGTTTAGGCATCCCCTGTAATTATCAAGTGCACGCTCAAGGCATGAACTATCAGGGCAGGCATAAGCTCCCCGCCCTGGCATGGTCTGTTTCTCATCCACCATCACCAGAGCACCGCTGACACATAGCCTTGTCATCTGCTTTTTATATCGCTGCTGCCTGCACACAATGCATGTACGGATGGGCTTGTGCCTGGACTTTCCTACCATTCATCAAGTGAGTATCAAGCCGGAACCTTCTGAGTTTCCGGTTTTTCAGAAAGTTCTTCCTGCTCCACATCACTATGGACTGAAGCATCCTGCTCATTATTCTTAATTGCGTTTTCTTCCGGCTCCTCTTCATCCACCCGGCCTTGACCTGAAATTTCTTCATCATCTTCATCTGGAGAAGATTCTTCATCTATGGCCTCTTGGTCATCCGAATCAACAGGCTCAACTTGCGCATCTTCTTCAGGTTCAGCATCATTTTCTTCTGAAGCATCAACTTCTTCATCAGATGCCTGGACACCTTCATCCCGGGATTCGGCCTCAATATCTTCGTCCAAGGCAGTCTCCCAATCAACACCCTTTTCAGCAAGATATGCCCTTGCGGTATCAACCAGGGCAGCAACGTCATGTCTCAATTCTGCCGGGTCACTCTTGGCAAGTTTGATGATGGATGTAATGCCGTTTTTATACAGCCTGTCCGCAATATTTTCTGTCATGCCCTCAAGCTTAAGCATTTCCACATATTTGGGATCCTGATAATGGGCATATCGCGTCTCACTCTTGACATCAATCTTCCAGTCAAGGAGTCTGGCTGCAAGTCGTACATTCTGCCCCTGCCTGCCAATGGCAAGGGAAAGCTGGTCATCAGGAACCACCACTTCAAGAGATTCATTTGCCTCGTCAACAATGACCTGGCTGCATTCTGCAGGTGCAAGGGCATTATAAACATACTTGGCAGGGTCAGGGCTCCACGGAATAATATCTATCTTCTCACCTCGAAGTTCCTGCACCACTGCCTGCACCCTGGAACCCCTCATGCCAACACATGCCCCCACCGGATCAACATAGGAGTCGCTGGAGCTTACCGCAATCTTGGCCCGGCTCCCGGGTTCACGTGCAACCCCCATAATCTTGACAATCCCGTCTGCTATTTCAGGCACCTCAAGCTCAAAAAGCTTGACCAGAAACTGCGGATGGGTGCGTGAGAGAATAACCTGGGTATCACGGACTCCCTTTCTTACTTCTATTATAATGGCGCGGATGCGGTCTCCCCTGCGGTAACTTTCAGAGGATATCTGCTCGGATGAAGGCAACAATGCCTCTGTCCTGCCAATATTAACTATGACGCCGCCGCGTTCAAAACGCTGAACAATGCCGTTTATAAGCTCGAACTCCCGATCCTTGAACTCTTCGTAAATAAGATCGCGTTCAGCATTTTTCATCTTCTGTATTATGACCTGACGGGCTGACTGGGCAGCAATCCTGCCGAGGTTACTTATATCCATCAAGGTCCCGATGCTGTCGCCCAGCTCGGATTCAGGGTCAAGCTCCAGTGCTTCCTCAAGGGAAATCTCGGTCTCAGGGTCTGAAACCTTCTCAACAACATCTCTGTACTGATAGACCTCAACCTCACCGGTATTTTCATTATAAGCCACTTCAAGCTCAAGCCTGACACCATAACGCTTACGCACTGCAGACTTTATGGCCTCCTCCAGGGCATCTATCAGCACCTTGGGCTCAAGCCCCTTCTCCCTGGCAACCTGTTCTATAATTCTCTTGAGATCTGCATCCATACTATTTTCCTTTAAATTATATCCAGACGGGCCCGGGAAATTTCATCAAAAGGTATGACAAATTCGCCATCAGAAGCCTCAACATGCACGCGGCCATCTTCTATTTTTTTTATGATTCCACGGTAACGGCGGCGACCATCTATCATGGTGCGTGTCTTTATGTAAGCCTTCTCTCCAGCAAAACGCCTGAAATCATCTTCTTTTACCAGTGGCCTGTTAATGCCGGGCGAGGAAACTTCCAGATTATATGCCCCGGGAATTGGATCCTTTACGTCAAGCACATCGCTGACAAGCCTGCTTATCTGTGCGCAATCCTCCACACTTACTCCCCCCGCCTTGTCAATGGTTATACGAAGGGTCATGCCTGCCTGTGCGCGCAGATACTCCACCTGCACCAGGTCCATTCCGGCATGCAGCACCAGGGGCTCGATTATTTCCCGTAATTTCTCTTCCAAATTTTATAGTTCGCCACTTTATGGCGGCCCAAAACACTCTGAATAAATAACTGAACAGCAGGCACAACAACACCGCTCACCAAACCCCGGCCTCTTGTATGCCCTGGCCAAGGCTGAAACATGGTGTGTAGCCTTAACTGTCGCTGCTTAACTGTTCTAATCAGTTGAATTAACGGCCTGCAAGACAATAAAAAAGTGGGCAACACAGCCCACTCTTCATCAGTAGAGGTCAACAGCAATGCCATTCCAGGCATCCCTGTGCATGATTTGACATCTCCACTAATCGAAGTAAGCCCTGCAGCCCCATTTTCAAACCAAGGGGCACGCAGTTAAAACCTCAAAAAGGGATGGAGCGGGCGACGGGGATCGAACCCGCGACCCCAAGCTTGGGAAGCTTGTACTCTGCCAGCTGAGCTACACCCGCCTTTTCACCCTGACTCACGGCGGCAACCTGATATACGCCGCCCTTTCCAGAGACTGCCTATATTAAATGATTAAGCCACAAAATGTCAAGAAAAGAAGAAAGCCTCATCAAATAAGCTGTCCATTTAAGCCCCAATCCGCAGAAAAGAAAAATAATTCCCAAATCCATCGGAAAAAAATTTCTTTGCCATTTCGGTTTCACCAAATAAATACTTTTTGAACGCAATCAAGCGGATTTTTCACACAAAAAAAATTGGCACACTTTATGCTATATAGTCCTGACAAATGAAAAGTTAATAAACTTTTTCAAAAAGGAGATCAGCTTACCATGAAAATGACAATTACAACACTGACCACAACCCTTTTGTTTATCTTTACCAGCATTACAGCCTGGGCGTACCCAGTACTCAATGGTACAAATGCAACCCTGGGTACCAACATAACCATATTTGACGGACAGGAAGATACCAGCAAAAACTGGTACACAGGTCAAGGCATTGGGCAGGAAGACGAAGAGACAGAGCCTGCAACGGCAAGAAGTCACGTTTGGGACCTTGAGGCAATGTTCCTTAACGGCACTAACCTTTCACTGGTAGGGGAATGGGACTTTGTGAACGGACACGACGGTGCTTCTGGGATTTATGACAGGGATGGAGACGGCAAATACACTTCAGGAGACATATTTATTGATGTGGACGGAGTGAATCATGCTTCTGCTTATGGCTATGACTATGTTTTTGACGTGGACTGGACAAGTGGTTCATACACACTTTACCAGCTAAACGCCCAGAGTACCTTCCTAAAGACCACTTACAAGCAGGATTCCAATCCTTGGAAGCTTGACGCCAATGGAACAGACACAGGAATCACCGGCAACTTTGAAATTAGCCTGTTATCTGAGGAACTTGTGAATGAAAAAGGGCTGCTTGGTGACGCTTACCACTATGTTGTAAGCTTTGATCTTGATCCCATACTTGATAGTGAAGGCATTGAAAAAATGGACTTCACCGCACATTTCACCATGGAATGCGGAAACGACGACCTGATGGGTCAGGGTACTGCCCCTGTTCCGGAACCTGCGACAATTGTCCTAATGGGCGTTGGACTCCTTGGAATAGCCGGATTTACAAGAAAAAAATTAAATTTGGAAAGGCAAAGCTGATCTTTTCCATTTAATTCCCCACCTCCAACACATATCCCTTCTGATTGTAGCCTGCATATACCGCCATATATGCAGGCTTTTTTATGGACGTTCGTATCTGCTCGCAGGGCACCGCGTCTGCTGCGTTGTCGGAGACTCGAAGTACAGGGGGACCGCCTCATGCCCCTTAAGCCTTGCATCTGCAGTACCCTGCCAGCAGATTCGCTGCGTGAAAAACATCTTTTCGTTATAGGAATTTTCCTGAAAGGGGATGAGTAGTCACATTTTTTTTAAAGGCCCCTTCAACTTTGACACCCAGGGCGCATACTGCATGTCTTCATCCAGGATGTGCTCCAAAAGCCAGCGCCTCAACAGATCCCCTGTCTCAGCCAGGGCCTTTGCAGAGTTATCCGTCAAAGCCTTTTCTGCCACCTTGAATATTTCCTTTACCAGCTCCTCGTGCACTGCCTTATGTTTTTCAACCATATCAGCGGGGCATCCTGCAAACTCCATTGCAGTTTCTTCATCACGAAAATGCTCTTCAGCATAGGCAGTAAGCCTGTTTAAAATTTTATAAGGCAAATCAGCCTCCTGACCATGTTTCACTGCCTCATAAAAGGTGTTGACAATATCCACAAGCTTTTTATGTTGCCTGTCTATAAATCTATAGCCTACGGAATAGGAATCATTCCACTGTATATACGCAATTTCCTTCATCGATTTCACTTCCTGTTCAAGTAACTTTAACAAGCGAAAAGGTTATAAATGCCAACGAATAACAAAAGCAGCAGCCAGGAACATGCACCTGAAATATCCGTTATCATTCCTGTGTTCAATGAATCGGCAAATTTGCCTCTGCTCATAAAAAAGACAGTTGAAACGCTTAGACTTACAGGCCGAACCTTTGAAATTATAATAATTGACGATGGAAGCACTGACGGCTCCGCATCCATACTTGAAGAACAGAGCAGAATGGTTCCGGAGCTGAAATCCATTATTTTCAGGCGAAATTTCGGCCAGTCTGCCGCAATGACAGCGGGTTTTGACCATGCAAGGGGAGAGATTGTTGTCTCCATGGACGGAGATCTGCAGAATGACCCAGGAGACATTCCGCTTCTGATAGAAAAGCTTGAAGAGGGCTTTGACGTAGTAAGTGGCTGGCGCAAGGACAGGAAAGACAAGTTGATCTCCAGGCGACTCCCTTCGGTTGTTGCAAACTGGCTCATCGGGAAGAGCACAGGTGTCATGCTTCATGACTATGGCTGCTCGTTAAAGGCGTACAGGAGGGATGTTGCAAAAAAGCTCCTTCTATACGGTGAACTTCACAGATTCATCCCTGTTCTTGCAAGCCAGTACGGTGCCTGCATTACCGAAGTTGAAGTACGGCACCACCCCCGAACAGCCGGGAGCAGCAAATACGGCATTGGCAGGACATACCGGGTCATAATTGATCTGCTGCTCATGCTTTTTTTTCAGAAATTTGCCACAAGCCCGCTACAGTTCTTCGGGCTCACAGGGGGGGCGCTGTTAATAACAGGCTTTGGAATCGAAACATATCTCACATGGCTTAAACTCTGGCACGGTGAAGATATCGGTGGGCGTCCCCTTCTCCTCCTGGGTGCACTGCTGATTATAACAGGCCTGGTGCTTGGAGGAATTGGTCTGCTTGCCGAGCTTGTAATGAGGACATACTACGAGTCTTCAGGAAAACGCATCTACGCAGTAAGAAAAATTTGCGGCTGATTACCGGTTCCGTCACTTGCGTGGGAATATGACATCTGGAAGACTAACCGGAACATTTCTTAAAATTGCGGTCAGCGCAGGTCTGTTGACATGGTTTTTTGCCCGGACAGACTGGAATCAGCTTGGCCGCTCCTTTTCAGATGTCCCAAACTGGCTCTGGCCCCTTCTGGTTATCATCTACCTTGTCTCCCAGTGCATAAGCACCACAAGATGGTACCTGCTTTCCAGGGTGCTCGGATTCCGTGGGAAATGGATCAACTATCTTAACTATTACTTCAGCGGGATGTTTTTCAACCTGTTTCTGCCTACCAGCATTGGCGGGGATTTTCTAAAAATCTTCCTGATTTCAAGGGGAAAGGGCGCAACACAAAAACTGCTTGCCTCATACAGTGTATTTGCTGACAGGTTGCTCGGTATGTTTGCACTTCTAATAATAGGCGCATACACCGTGATTGTACACCCCGGGCTCTTGCCAGGATATCTGGAAACCATATTAAAACTCTCAGGGGCAATAACATTGCTGGTACTTACAGGTGCACCCCTTCTGGGTAATATCACATCAAAACTGCCCTATGAGATAATTAAAAAGGCGGTAAACGCCCTGCTTGCCTTCTGGAAGCACCCTTCTGTTCTTATCCTGTGCCTGTTTTTTTCCCTGATAATCCAGTTACTATGCATTATTATCTGTTTTATTGCAGGAATAAGCATGGGTATTGATGTCCCTCCTGCACTGTACTTTGCCGCCTTTCCCATGGTGGCAATATTCACCATGCTGCCAGTCTCCTTGAATGGTATTGGAGTCAGAGAGGGTGGCTTTATCTACTTTATGGGGCTTTACGGTGTATCCGAAACAAAGGCCATAGGGCTCAGCCTTGCCTTTTTTGCAATACAGGTTGTTGCAAGTCTTATCGGTGGGGTGGTTTACTCCACTGGAAACTATAAAAAAACGGAGATACACCCGTAATGGAACATGTTCAAAAAAATTCAAGGTGGGAACTGCTGGGTGCATTATTCATACTGATGCTACTTGTTTGGCGCATCACCTTTCTGTACTTCGCCCCCATAGAGCTATCCCCTGACGAGGCATATTACTGGGACTGGTCCCGAAGGCTTGACTGGGGCTATTACAGTAAACCACCCATGGTTGCATGGATAATAGCTGGTGGCACACACCTTCTGGGAAACTCGGCATTCGCTGTCAGGCTCCCCGCTGCAATTTTCGCTACCCTTTCAATCCTGTTCTGCTTGCTTGTTGGAAGGGCAATGTTTAATCCAAAAACTGGCATCTTTGCCGCCCTCCTTGCTGCTGCCTCCCCTGGGGCATGTGTAGCAGGATTTGTGATGACCATTGATGCCCCGCTGCTGTGCTTCTGGGCAATGGCACTATTCTCTGCATGGAATGCAGTGCAGGCAGAACTTCAACACAGAAAAACAGCTACTTCTCTGGCATGGTGGCTCATTACCGGAACCGCTGCAGGTGCCGGATTCCTCTCCAAGCAGACCATGTTTGCCTTCTGGCCCGTTTTCCTGACATTTATCATGGCAGGGAAAGATACCAGGCATTTGATAAAATCCTGGCGATTACATCTTGCGGTATTGGTCTCAATACTTGCACTTGCCCCTGTTATCTGGTGGAACATGCAACATCAATGGATTACCCTTACCCACACTGCCCACCACTTTGAACAGTCGGACCGCAGCCTGCTTGAATCTCTCAAGACTTTTTCAGAATTTGCAGGTTCCCAACTGGCAGTTATCTCACCAGTAACCTGTTTTCTGGTGTTTCTTACCGGAATTACTGGGCTTTTAATGTACAAAACATTTATATTCCGAAACACTCCCATAGATAAAACGTCAAAAAAAATCACACTGCCCATTCTGCACCGCCAGGCAAGTGGAATGCTGCTTCTTTCAGGCATAGCCATACTCCTTCCCATTACGGGATTAAGCCTAAAACAAAGGGTAAATGCAAACTGGCCCGCACCCTTTTACATTGCCCCGCTGATATTTACAGCAGCCTGGTACTGTGGTGTTTTGGATCTTGGCAAAAAGATCAACAGGATGAGGAATCTTGTCAAACCTGCCCTGATTACAGGTGGGATAATGGCAATGATCCTTTACTCTCTTCCTGTACTCATACCTGCCACACCACTTGAGGGCACAAAACTTGACCCGTTTACCAGGGTAACAGGGTGGAAGGATCTTGCCTCAAAGGTTGAGGCTATAAAAAATACACTTCCTCGGCCTGACAAAACATTCATCATTACCAGAAGGAGACAAACCGCATCAGAGCTTGCATTTTACATGCCTGGAAACCCTGTAACCTATCGGTGGAGTGGCAATAGAAATCGTATCAGCACCCAGTATGAGCTGTGGCCAGGACCTGACAAGCTCAGCGGCTGGGAAGCCCTGATAATCGTTGATCAGGACAAGGAGCTGCCAGCAGACCTGCCGAGGCATTTCCACCAATTCAGAAAGATCGATTCTGTTTCAATTATTAAGGGGAAGCACAGGATTAGGGCGTACAACATCTATTATGGTTCTCAGTTCAAACCGCGCCCAAATTAAATCATGGACATCTCATCAATTATTCAACTTGACACATCACTTTTTATCCGGATCAATCATGCAAGATACCCCCTGCTGGATGTTATCTTTCCTGTAATATCCAATTTTAAATTTTTCCTACCGGTGATTGTGCCCTTCCTGTTGTGGAGATTCTACAAAGGAGACAGACGGGAGCGGATGCTCTGGATTGCAGGCATCGTTGCTGTCGGCATAAGTGACCTACTCTGTGCCAGGGTAATCAAGGAAATAGTAGGAAGGGCCAGGCCCTATGAGGTACTTGACGGCATTTACCTGTTAAAGAGCTCCAAATGGCTTGTGACTGACCCTGTGTTTCGAAGTCATATCTCAGGGACGCTGGCATGGCCATCGTGTCATGCCACCAACATGTGGACTGCTGCCTCATACCTTACTGCGTGGTGGAGGTGGCGGGGCGTGCCTGTGATTGTGCTTGCAATGCTGGTGTGCTGGTCCAGAATATACCTTGGAGTGCACTACCCGCTTGACGTTGCCGGTGGCACAGTTACAGGAATAATTCTGGGACTAGCTGCCTGGAAGGCGGCAATTTCTTTTATTTCTTTTTACAAGTGCCGATTAGTGGAAAAAGGGAAATAAATCACAGGGCAATAACCGGCTTCCATCTTGTTTATGAAAGGGACTTGCACATATGACTGCATCAGGACAAATTGTTGACAAGCGTAAACATGACAGGCTTCGTCACGGCACACTCGTGGACTTTTCAGACGGCTCACTACTTCTCAGCGGTGATATAGTGGACATAAGTCTTGGAGGAATGCAGATTGAATGCATGAAGAGCCTTAAGGAAGGGACTGAGATTACAATGGCAATCCCCATGAGCGCAGGGCTTAAAGTTCATGGTGTTGTCCGCTGGCACAAAAAACGCGGAATGAAACACTTCCTGGGTATTCAGTTTCTGAATGTCACGCCTGAACAGGAATCAGGAATACGGGAGGTAATCCAGGCGCTTTTCTGGAAGACCGCCAAGGCATAACGACAAAGCTCACCTGCCGCTATCTCCACTAAGCGCGGCGTAATAGCAGTCAGTTATGGCACTTGTTGGCGGCGTTGATGCTTACAGAATTGTCGTAAAACCGACCAAAACCCCTAGTATTACATCCACTGCTAAGAGACTTATAATGATAATCCATGCTGCTTCGCTGCCCTTTATCGGTGCATACCACTTTCTAAATACCCGATAGTCTAATGCCCCAAGTTGTTCCTCGATTCTCGTACGCATCAGCTCATCCCTTTTCATAAGAAAAAAAAGCAGAAGTGTTAAAACAATCCCGAAAAAAAGAATGGAGAGTGAGAGCCATCGCGTTGAGCGAAGTGCGTATGCTGAACTGATAGCACCAATTTGAATAACACCCATTGTTTGTAGACGACTCCACATCAAATTGTCTTGGTGCAGAAAGAATAATAATAACTCACTTTTGGAAAGTGATTTGCTGGATGCCACTTGTCTTGATTCCTTTCTATCCATTTTGCATTTCCAGCTAACATGCTTACTTACAGAGGTCCGAAACAACTCAGTGTAATAATGACTCCCCTGTCATCTCAGCAGGCTTATCCATTCCAAATATGGCAAGGACCGTTGGCGCTACATCCGCTAGCCCCCTGCCCTGGGCAAGCCTTGCATTACGCAGGCCCGCATCAGAAGATATAAGAATAAACGGCACAGGATTGGTTGTATGGCTGGTACGCCACTCCGGCGTCTGATCCTCTGCATTACCGTGATCTGCAAGCACCATGATATCATACCCTTCTGAAAGGCCAGCCTCTACAATATCACCAAGGGCCTGATCCACAGCGCTTACTGCCTTCATGATGGCCTCCGGAATGCCTGTATGCCCCACCATATCGCCGTTTACAAGATTGGTCACAATAAACGAATATTTTCCTGACCGTATCTCATCAACCAGCCTGTCTCTAATCTCAAAAACACTCATTTCAGGTTTCAAATCATAGGTCTTTACCTTGGGGGAGTTGATGAGTACCCTGTCCTCGCCTGGAAATGGCTCCTCTCTCTGCCCATTAAAAAAGAACGTCACATGGGCATATTTCTCAGTCTCACTTATTCTGAGCTGTTTCATGCCAGAGCCGCTTATAACCTCCCCAAGAAGATTATGAAGCTCCTGCTCCTCAAATGCCACCCTTGCATTCATGCCAGCATAAAACTGAGTCATGGCAACAAAGAAAATATCCAGGGGCCTGCGCTCCCAACCGGGAAAATCTTCATCTATCATGGCCCTAGTAAGCTGTCTTGTCCTGTCTGTACGGAAATTAAAGAATATAAAGCTGTCCCCTGCCTGAATGCCCTGGTACCACTCTGCAGCCCTTGGGACAATAAACTCATCCATCTCATCTGCTGCATGACACCTCTTTACCAGTTCCAGGGCGTCTGAAAATCGCTCATCACACAAAGCGCTTACAATGCAGTCATAGGCCTTTTTTGTCCTGTCCCACCTCTGATCCCTGTCCATTGCATAAAACCTGCCGCTCACAGTGGCAATTTTTCCAAAGCCCAGGTCAGAAAGTTTTTTCTGCAGGGCCGCAATATGCACCTCACTCTCGGTAACCGGTGCGTCCCTGCCATCGGTTATTACATGCACTAGGACATCATGGAAATTTTCCCTTGCGCACAGGTCAAGAAGTGCAAACAGGTGGTGAATATGGCTGTGTACTCCCTGGGTCTGCAAAAGGCCTGCAATATGCAGCTGAGTTCCCCTGTTTCTGCAGTTTTCTATGGCACTTAAAAAAGCCCTGTTCTTAAAAAATTCACCGTCAGTAATGGCCTTGTTGATGCGGACAAGGGACTGAAAGATAATTCGTCCTGCCCCTATGGTCATGTGTCCAACCTCGGAGTTTCCCTGGTACCCCTCCGGGACTCCAACTGCGAGCCCTGATGCAGCCAGCAGCGTATTTGGATACTCCTTCATATATCTGTCCGAGTTAGGGGTCGGTGCCTGGCATATTGCATTGTCTGTACATTCATCGCGCCAACCCCAACCATCACGAATTATCATCAAGACCTTTTTCTGCATTTTTTGT
>WGBG01000122.1 GCA_015494395.1 Deltaproteobacteria bacterium | reverse complement strand
TTATATCTATCATACTCTTCAACTTTTGAAACCCTTCGGGATTGCCGGATTCACTGCATCTCCTTTGTCAGAGAAATTCCCATATAGCCGACTATTATGGGAATTTCCCTTTCGCGGATCTACAGCAAATCCGACAATCGCTCAATCCAGGCAATAATATCTTTTACCGTAAAACAGCTCAAAACTGAACAGCAAAGGACGCTAAGGGCGCAAAGGGTTTTTAACTTTTCCCTGTCGGGGTGACCGACAGGGAAGGAATAACTTACTTGGCGTTGTTCTTTGCGTTCTTGGCGTCCTTGAGCGAAGCGGGCGGTGAAGAATCCATGCTTGCTTTCAGCTTCCGACTTTGAGCTTTGAGCCAACTTTCATGTCAGGGGGTAACAAGCCACATGTCATGAAAGTTTAGGGGAAACCTATGCACACCAACTACACTCCATTAAGAGCCCTGTATGACTTTTATGATGACTTTATCAAGGGTATTCCATTTGCCTGCCGCAAAGGTTGCAATGTCTGCTGTACTGTTAATGTGGCTGTTACCAGCCTGGAAGCCGCACTTGTTGCTGACAGCCTGAATCAGCATGGCACAGCCAGCCCCGCGGATAGTCCTTCAGGTATCATCAAACAGGCAGCATCCTCACCAGGTTATACCCCTACCACCACAATCAACAGGAATACCTGGGAACTGATACGAGGGCAGGATGCCACAGAGGACAGTGGGGAACACAGGGACGGTACCTGTCCGCTTCTTGATTCAGAAGGGCTATGCACGGTTTATGAAGCACGTCCCTTTGCATGCAGGGCAATGTCGTCCACAATCCCCTGCGACCAGGGGGGCTCTGCGGCAATGGAGCCGTTTCTTGTTACTGTAAATCTTGCCATGTACCAGATTATTGAGCATCTTGACAGCCAGGGGGGTACAACAGGAAACCTGTCTGTGATGCTGCAAACCATGCTGGATGCGGCACCAGGTGATACTGAAAATACCATGAACGCTTCACCGCTTAGAAACTGCACCCTCCCGGGCTTTGTAGTGCCTCCGGAAGAAAAACTGCGCTTCAGGTCGTTTCTAAGGAGGCTTCAGGCATGGAAGACAGAAGACGGCACACCTCTTTCCAGATGGCTTCCAGAGGAACTTCCTGTGTACTAAACTCAATCATCTTCATATCCCCATTTTTTAAGCTTGGAGCGGAGAGTCTTTCTGTCAATCTTAAGCAGCCGTGCTGCCTCTGTACGGTTGCCCCCTGTTTGCTCAAGCACCTTTAATATGTGCTGTTTTTCCACCTCCTGCAGGGTAAGGGGCGTGTCACCGTTTTCTGAGCCGTATGCTGCCTGCCTTGAGCTCTCAGCCCTGACCGGTCTTGTCATCTCTCCGCTTCCCTGGCGAAGCCCGGCAGCTTCAATATCCTCCACATCAATGGACTTTCCTGTTGCAAAAATCACCACCCGTTCCATGGTGTTTTCAAGCTCTCGGACATTTCCGGGCCACCGGTAGCTCTGCATAAGATTTATTGCAGCAGGTGTAAGTCCAAGCCCCTGCCGGTTGTACTTTGCACTTGATTTCTTCAGGAAGTAATCTGCCAGAAGCGGTATGTCATCTTTTCGTTCCCTGAGAGTCGGAGTCTTGATGGCAACAACATTAAGCCTGAAGTACAGGTCTTCCCTGAACTTTCCTTCCTGCACAGCCTGCCTGAGATCCCTGTTTGTGGCAGCTATGATGCGGACATCAACCTTTGTTATGCGCTGGCTTCCAACCCTTGAGATCTCCTTCTCCTCCACTGCTTTAAGGAGTTTTGCCTGAAGCTCAAGGTTTATATTGGCAATCTCGTCAAGAAAAAGGGTTCCACCTCCGGCAAGCTCAAACTTCCCCACCTTGTTGGAATCTGCACCGGTAAACGCCCCCTTCACATGGCCGAAGAGTTCACTTTCAAACAGGGATGGCACCAGGGTTGAACAGTCAACTGACACAAACGGATGTTCACTCCTGTGGCTCAGCTCATGAATATAGCGCGCAAGAAGTCCCTTGCCCGTACCGCTTTCACCTGTAATAAGCACGGTGCTGTCTGTGGGTGCCAGGCGCTTTACCTGATCAAATATTTTAAGAAGTGGCGGGCTCTGGCCAATTATGCTTACGTCTCCCTCCTTTTTTTTGAGTTCCTCTCTGAGATAAAGGTTTTCAAGCTGAAGGCGTTTTGCATTAAGGGTACGGCGCACCACAAGGCGAAGCTCCTCAGGCTCAAAGGGTTTTGGGAGAAAGTCATTGGCGCCCATTCGCATTGCCTCAACGGCATTCTGAATTGTGCCGTAGGCAGTAATCATAATTACAGGCAGGGTTTCGTCCTGTTCCCTTATGGTGCGGAGCAGGTCAAGGCCGTTTATGTCCGGCATCTTAAGATCAAGAAGAAGCAGGTCAAACTCATACCTGTCAAGGAGGCGAAGGGCGTCCTTACCTGTGGATGTCTCGCTGATGTCACACCCGAGCCTGCTCAGGACCTGGGCACACCCGTCTCTGATATCCGGGTCATCGTCTGCTATCAGTATTCTCTCATTCATATCTGAAAAATTTACCGTAACTGTTCAGCCTATTGTATATTAAGGACGGTTGGTAAATGGTCTTGTTTTTCCGTTCCGGTGAAAAATTTCTTGTTTTTCTAAGGCTTGCTCCGCCAAAATCGCAAAACTCGCTGGTCCCTCGCTCAAACAGACGCGATTTTTGTGGCTGCGCTTCGCCAAGAAAAACTACGAAATTCTTCATAGTCACTCCAAAACAAGACCATTTACAACGCTGAATAGATACAATTTGCCTACGTCCTTATATGTCTTCATCCATGGTTCAATCATGGCAGGCATTGCACAGTGAGCCTCAGGCATTTAGCCTCGATACACCTATCCCGAGATATTTACCGGGAATATGAGTTCAAAACATGCCCCCTTGCCTGCCTCGCCTGACACCTTGATCTTTCCGCCATGCCTCTGGACAATACCGTGGGTAATTGAAAGCCCAAGACCAGTGCCCCTGCCCGGCTGCTTTGTGGTAAAAAATGGCTCAAAAATCCGGGTTCTTATCTCCTGGGGTATGCCAGGGCCGGTATCTTCAAATTTGATATTGATGGTCCTTGCCTCCGGGGAAAAAAATGAAGTTACATCAAGTTTGCCCTGGCCCTTCATGGCCTCGCCTGCATTTATCATAATGTTCAGCACAACCTGTTCAAGCTGGCCCTTGTCTCCCATAATGTGGGGAAGGGCTTTTGACAGGCTGAAAGTTGTCCTTACACGGGTAAGTATCTTGTGGTCTTCCACAAGTGAATACATATCTTTAATCACCTGGTTCAGATCAACCGGGGCATAGGTCTTTGAGGAAGACCTGCCAAAGTTCAGCAGCCCCTTTGCAATGATCCTGCACCTTGTGGCAAGCTTGATAATCTTTTCAAGGTTTGTCCGTGCCTGGCTTTCAGGGGCAAGGTCTTCGTGTATCAGATTGGCATAGAGCAGAATGCCCCCAAGGGGATTGTTTATCTCATGGGCTATCTCTCCGGCAAGACGGCCCATTGCAGCCATGCGTTCTGACTGCAGCATTGCCCCCTCCCAGTTTTTCTGCTCGGTCACATCCTTTATTATACTCTGATACAGGGTAATGTCAGCATTTTCAGACACCTGTATCGGGAGAGTTGATATCTCAATATCTATGCTTCCGCCACTCCTCTTTCGTCCTGTTGCCTCCCTTCTGCCAAGCCGGGGGCGGGCCGAACGCCAGGGGGCTATGAACTCCCCCATCATCCTGCTTTCAATCTGTTCCGGGCGGGAGTAGTCAAAGAGCTCTACAAATGCCGCATTTACAAAGATTATCTTCTCTGCAGAGTGTATAAGCACAGGCTGGGGGATGCCTGCAATAAGGTCAAATATGTCTTCCGGGAAGGTACTCATACAAAAGTTCCTGTAATGACCGTTTGCTTTCCAGAATTTCCACCATCAGAAGGATTCTGGCATTATGCTCCAGGCACTCCATGAGACAGAATGCCTCCATCAGGGTCCTGCCCCTTGAAACCGCACCGTGTTTTTGAAGCATAATTACAGGTCCCCTCTCCACGCATGATGCAACGGACCTGGCAAGCTCCTCTGTGCCTGGCGGTGCATAGGGCGCTTCGGCAACCTCTCCCAGGAGCATCTCTGCTTCAGCAAGCCTTCCGGTATCAAATCCTATGCCAGCCACAGAAAGTGCCAACGCATTCGGTGCATGGGTGTGTACCACTGCCCCGCATTCGGGATCTGTCTCATATATGGCAAGGTGCATGGCAAGCTCGCTTGAGGGAGTGCCATTTCCCTCAACAATCCTGCCAGTAAGATCAGTTACCACAAGGTTATCTTCCTGAATAAAACCCTTGTGGGCACCGCTGGGGGTTGTGATTATCTTATCCCTCACCTTTACGGAAACATTGCCGTCAGCCCCTGCAAGTAGCCCTTTGTGATAGAGCTGCCTGCATACAGTGACAATTTCCCTCTTGCAGTTGATTATTGTGTTATCCTTCATGCGTAATGCTGTTTCTTGCTCGTTACACCTGCCTTGATAGCGTTAAGGGCGTTGGCAAGAGCATCAATAACATTATTTCGTGTATCACCTGCCACACCAAGCAGCATCACATCATCACCCACAAGGAGCGTGCCCTCAACAATCCAGGCATCAGCGGCTACGATGCCTTTGGCCGATTCTGTATCATGCAGGATCTTTTCAAGTTTTTCCGCATCTGCCTTTACGTCAATCTTGTAAACCGTATTTCCAGACAGGTCATTTGCCCTTACAATGCCGTTGTGCACAAGCACCATGCCTGCCTCTGCCATTCCTGGCCGAGCCTTAAGGTTATTGGTAAATTCAGCAATATCAAGTTTTACCGGGCCCTGTATTATTTTCATATCTGTTCTCCATGAAATATGATTTGTAACTGTTCAGCGCATTTATTGAATGAGGTTGGTAAATGGTCTTGTTTTTCTAAGGCTTGCTCCGCCAAAATCGCGAAACTCGCTGGTCCCTCGCTCAGACAAAAGCGATTTTATGACTACGCTGTATTTAGCTGATATGGCAGTGTATAGTTATAATGTGCAGACTACAACAGTAAATATTTTATCCTTAACTTTCATGACATAAAGTTTTGGAACCAGCAAAAAAACTTGGCGTTCTTTGCGGTTCAGCTTTTGTACCTTCTGAAACTTTCAGTCTTGAGCGCTTTTCAGATGAAATTGAGCATTTCAAAATAAGGAATAATGGCCGGATTATTTAAAAAACTGACTGAAAAATTAAGTTCCCGTCTGTTTATCACAGGTTACCAGGTGTCGTTTCTGGTGCTGCTGGCAATGTTTTCAGTTGTTGCCATCATAAGCGCCATTGGCACCTACCGTATCTCAATGGAGGGGGCAAAGAACCTGCTGGAAACCCGTGCTGTTGACGTTGCCGTAAACATAGGCTTTACCCTTGAGCGTCTGGGCCTTCGCAGCAATATCTTTCAGGAGATGCTGAAGAGCGACAAATGGGAGCACCTGGCATTTCTTACCCTTTATGACCGTGACGGCACCATACTTATCCACTCAAACGAGATGCTTTCCGGAAGACGCGTCTATGATGAGCATGCCCAGCAAGTGATGCGCACCATGACCCCAGTAATAAGTTTTCAGAAACTTGCAACCGGAGAAGAGGTGTTTGTACTGTACTTCCCCTTAAGGCTCCATATTGCCCCGGAGACCACCGAGCCTGTGGGAAATGCATTTTCATCAGGACAAGGGCGGGACAGTATTGACACAGGGTCAGTTGAGGAACTTAAACCCATGCCCCTGGCAAAGACGTTCTGCCTCAAGGTTGCCCTGCATCCTTACAAGGCCTATGCCATTACACGCAAGGCAAATATACAGCTTGGCCTGATAATTTCATCCATTGTTATACTCTGGGTAATGGCGCTGTTCTTTATAAACTCATGGAGACGCAACTACCGACTTGAAGAACAGCTTGTTGAGCAGGAACGCCTGGCTGTGCTTGGACAGATGGCAGCAGTTCTTGCCCATGAGATACGAAACCCCTTGAGCAGTATCAAGGGCTTTGCCCAGATTCACATGGAGGATGCCGCAGACTGCCCGGATGCAGAAGACCTGAAAGAGGACATGGAGCTGATAGTAGAGGAGACTGTGCGTCTTGAGCGTCTTACAAGTGCCCTGCTTGAATATGCACGCTCTCCATCCCTCAGGGACAGTGCTTTTATGCTTGAGGAGTTCTGCAGAGACCTTGCACGGCATGCCGGAAGCGCAGGTTCTGCCGAGCTTGTTGATTTTGAATGTGACAGCGGAGAGGTGCACCTTGACAGGGAAAAGTTCCTGCAGATAATCATTAACCTGGTACAGAATGCCACAGATGCGGTAAAAGATCAGCCTGATGCCCGGATTCTGGTTTCCATACGGCTCCAGGATGACAGCGTTATACTGAAGGTTGAAGATAATGGCCCGGGTATTCCTGATGAGATAAAAAAGAAACTCTTTGAGCCCTTTGTAACCACCAAGACACGGGGCACAGGCCTTGGCCTGAGCATTGTAAAGAGGCTCTGCGATGCCATGGGAGGGAAGATTGAACTGGAAAGCGCACCGGAACGCGGCACAGTGGTTACCATACAGTTTCCCCAGGCTGAGTCTCATGAGCCGGAGGAAAGTGAATAATGCCCGAAAGCCCGCAATCAAACTTTACGCTTACCTGTGCAGCAGGGCTTGAATCCCTCTGTTCCGATGAGATAACAGGCTGCGGCGGTAATGTTATCTCTACAGCAAGAGGGCTTGTGCGCTTCAAAGCCGGCATTGAAACCGCCTACAGGCTCTGCCTGTTCTCCCGCTTTGCCTCCCGCATACTTCTTGAGCTTTCAAAGTTTCCGGTAACTGATGAGAGCAGTATTTACAAAAATGCCTGGAAGATAGACTGGGCCCGGCACATGGGCGTTGCAACAACCTTTGCGGTTGACTGCAGGCTGTCACATTCCACGCTTTCTCACAGCGGTTACGCTGCCCTGATGGTAAAGGATGCCATAGTTGACTGGTTCAGAGCAAAATTCGGCAAAAGGCCCTCTGTGGATACCGGGCGGCCTGATATACGGGTCAGGCTTAATGTGTACGAGGACCAGGGTGTGCTGTGCCTTGATCTTTCAGGAGAAAGCCTCCATCGCAGGGGTTACCGTGATGCAGGAGGAGCAGTTGCACCTCTCAAGGAGAGCCTTGCCGCTGCAATTAACGTATTTTCCGGCTGGAACAAAGATGTCCCGCCGGACACCTCCTTTGTTGACCCAATGTGCGGTTCCGGCACTTTGCTGATTGAGGCAGCGCTTATCTATGGGGATTCTGCCCCGGGGCTTTCCCGGACCTACTTTGGATTTCAGGGGTGGAAGGGGCATGATGCAGACCTGTGGTCAAGGATTGTTAATGAGGCAGTGGAGCGGGAGGAAAGGGGGCTTCAAAAAAAATGGCCCCTGATAGTAGGTTATGATGCAGACCCTGAAAATGTAGCCATAGCTAAAAAGAACATGGAACAGGCCGGACTTTCAGGGCTTGTTACTGTGAAAAAGGCGCAGCTTGCCCACCTGAGGCGCCCCACCAGGGACGGTTTTCTTGTTACCAATCCCCCGTATGGCAAGCGTCTCCTTGAAAAACAGGAGTCTGCCAGGCTCTTTCAGTGCCTTGGCAGGAGTCTCAAAGAGGAATTTTCAGGCTGGAGGGCAGGAGTCTTTGCCTCTGACCCGGAGATGGGAGACAGGATGGGCATCCGGTGGGAACAGAAGGTGCACCTCTACAACGGTCCTATTCGATGTTACCTGTTCAGCGGAACCGTCCCTGAGACATCATCAAAACCGTTTAAGTGGCAGCCAGTTGCCCCGTCTCCTGAAACACCTGCCCAGGCATTTGCAAACCGTTTGAGGAAAAATTTCAAAAAAACAGGCAAACGGGCGGCAAAGGAGGGCATAACCTGTTTCAGGCTCTACGACAGGGACATCCCGGAGTATAATGTTGCAGTTGATATTTATGAGAAACGGGTACTTGTCCAGGAATATGCCCCGCCTGCAAGTGTTGATGCCCAGGCTGCCTCTGAGCGTTTCAGGCAAGTGTTGGCAGCCCTCCGGCATGTGCTTGGAGTGAGCAGGGACAGGCTTTTTATCAAGCAGAGAAAACGCCAGAAGGGCAGGCAGCAGTATCAGAAAAAGAAAAAGAGCGGTGGCAGGATGTACGTTGTCAGGGAAGGCAGATGTCACTTCCTGGTAAACTTCACTGACTATCTCGATACAGGACTGTTCCTTGATCACCGCCTTACACGGGAGCGAATCGGAAGGGAGGCAGCCGGAAAGAGGTTTCTGAACCTATATGCCTATACAGGAAGCGCAACTGTCCATGCTGCAATGGGTGGCGCAGAGCTTACAACAACCGTTGATCTTTCTGCATCCTATCTCTCATGGGCAAGACAGAACATGAACCTGAACGGCCTGGGCGGGCCAGCCCATGAGTTTGTCAAGGCTGACTGCATGGAGTGGCTCAAAGGGTGCAGCAGGCTGTACGATCTTGTCTTCATTGATCCGCCTACATTTTCCAACACGAAAAAACAGGGCAGGGTCTTTGATGTCCAGAAGGATCACCCGGCACTTGTTGATCTTGCCATGAAACGGCTTGCGCCAGGGGGCCTCCTGCTGTTTTCATGCAACTACCGCAGGTTCAAGCTGGATACCTCACTTGAAAAAAGCTACCTGGTAAAGGACATAACCAGGGCAACCATACCATTTGATTTTGAACGCAACCCCAGGATTCACCGTTGTTATGAAATCAGGCACTTAACTGCCGTATAGCCTTGATACGCTCCAGCACTGGCGGGTGGCTGTATTCAAGAAATACCATGAATGGATGGGGCGTAAGGTTGGACAGGTTGTCAACCGACAGTTTTTTAAGAGCGCTTATCATTGCCTCCGGATGGCCATAGCTCTCCACAGCGTACCTGTCTGCCTCAAATTCATGTTTTCTTGAAATGGCCTTGTCAATGATGCCGGTGACCATGCCTATCGGAGCATAAAGAAAGCCAAAGAAGAACAGGCTTGCATAAACCGAGATGTGCTCCATGCTGAACGCCTCAAACAACCCGGGATTACCGATAAGCAGGCTTAAAAGCCAGAATGTAAAGCCTGCCATGAGGATTGAGCGCACAATGCCCTTGAGTATGTGTTTAAGCTTGTAATGCCCCATCTCATGGGCAATGATGGCTGTAAGTTCCTCCACTGTGTGACGCTGGATCAGGGTATCAAAGAGGACTATGCGTTTGAACTTTCCAAAACCTGTGAAAAAGGCATTGGACTTTGAAGAGCGTTTTGAGCCATCCATCTTGAACACACCTTGCATCTTGAAATTTTCCTTCCTGGCATATTCCATAATGGACCGCTTGAGCTTCCCATCCTCAAGGGGTTCAAACTTGTTGAATATGGGCATTATCAACACCGGAGCAACAAACATGAGCATTATCTGGAAGATGCTCAGGGCAACCCAGCAGTAAACCCATGCGGCAGGGCCTGATGTCTCAAAAAACCAGATTATTCCGGCAAATATGAAGCCGCCGATCAGCATGGTAAGCACAAGCCCCTTTATAAGGTCTGAAACAAAGGTTGCCACAGTTGTCCTGTTAAAGCCGAACTTTTCCTCTATTACAAAGGTGCTCCATGCTGAAAACGGTATCTCTATGAGCTGCGATGCAACAAGCAGGATGCCTGCAAAAATAAGTCCTGTTCCAATGGAGCCATATCCTGCCTGCCGTGCAATGGAATCCACATAGTTGAAGCCTCCAAGCAGGATAAAGGCAAGGATCAGTATGAGGTAAAAGGTGTCATGCACCAGCCCGAATGCCGTGGTCTCCCTGAGGTACTGCTGTGACTTCCTGTACCTTTCACTGTCATAGACATCCTTGAATTCATCAGGAAGTTCTTCAGAGATGTTTTTAAGATTGAGCCACGCTGCTGTTGCAGAAAGCGCATAATTTATGACAAGTGCTGCGATTATTATGACAAGATAGATGTTCATTTCTGATATTGGGTGTAATTGTCGTTACAGTGTATCTATTCAGCGTAGTGAATGGTCTTGTTTTGGAGTGACTATGAAGAATTTCGTAGTTTTTCTTGGCGAAGCACAGCCATAAAAATCGCGTCTGTCTGAGCGAGGTACGAGCGAGTTTCGCGATTTTGGCGGAGCAAGTCTTAGAAAAACAAGAAATTGTTCACCGGAACGGAAAAACAAGACCATTCAATAACCTCAATTACCATCACTACGCTGAACAGCTACGTTACAGTTAATGTCTGGTATCAGGCCATTACAGGTTGAGCGCAGCATCGCAATTTCTGCCTGAGTTGATAACCCCTGCCCCCTCAAGCCTTTCAAAAAGCCTTTGGGCAAGTTCCTGCTGCTCTACCCTGGCAAAAAGATATGTTACATTAACTATCAGCTCATCAGTTGCAGACGTGATGCAGTAATCAGTGCCAGGAACCAGAAATGTAAGTTCTCTCATGCCTTTTTTACTATAGGACTCAAGTACAGCCATCTGTCCTGCAAGTGCATTTGTGATTTCTGACTGGATATTTGAGCCTGACAGGAGCAGCATGCAAAGCAGATAGTTATTGTAAAGCATGGGGGTTCCGGTGTCACTTTCCTCAAGCAGAAAATCAAGAACAGCCCCTTCTCCGCCTCTGTCTGAAAGCCTTGCAAGTAACAGGTCAAGATTGTCAAGAGAATCTGTGAAACTTGTATTTGACGGCCTTTCGCAGACAGAAAAGCCCTCAGGAAAGGTGCAGAACGGATGCGGACTTCCGTGTGAATCAAGGGGAAACTGTCTGCATGAAAGGGGACGGTCAACGTAAATGCTGCACAGTCCTTCAGAGTCAAGGCAAGGGCAGGCATTGCTCTCTGCCGGGATCAGCCATTCTGCAACAAAGGGCCTTCTGTACGCCCTGCCCGAACTGTCACCTTCATGGCCTTCCCCAGCCGATTCCTGGTTTATGTCAGGAAATGCCCCAAGGAGCAGTGAGGAAAAGGTATTTTCCGAAGTCTCTCCCTGGTACGGCATGTGTTTTACTGCCCTGCAGCAGGAATTTTTACAATTCATGCAGGCCTCAAATGTGGAATCGTGTGACATCTCAGGTTTTAACGCTCTCTTTCATTGCCCTGTCTATGGTGGTGAGCAGCTTGTGTACTTTAAATGGCTTTTGCAGGAATGGAAATCCCATTTTCCTTATCTCTTCCACCCTGCCATTTGCACCGGTATATCCGCTTGCCAGCACCACCGGCATTTCAGGGACCTGCTCCCTGACCCACTTTGCAAATTCAACTCCGTTTCCATCAGGTAGCACCACATCACTGAACACAAGCTGAATGTTTGAACGGTTTTCTGTAAATTTCTGCTTTGCCTCCTGGACATTTTCAGCGCATATCACCTCAAAACCATAAGACTGGAGAATTTCTTTTGCGATATTTCGCACCATCTCATCGTCTTCAAGCATGAGGATTGTGCGTCCACGCCCTGCAATATCTATTGATTCAAGTTTTGGTTCAGCCTCGGTATATACATCATCTCCACCATATTCCGGCAGGTATATTCTGAATACAGTACCCTTTCCCGGTGTACTCTCAACATTTATCCAGCCACCATGCTGTTCGATTATTCCCCATACCACAGAAAGCCCAAGCCCGGTCCCCTTTTGGGCAGGTTTGGTGGTGAAAAACGGGGTAAATATCTGTTTCATGTCCTCCTCCTGAATCCCACTGCCATTATCTTCAACACTTATATACACAACTCCTCCGGGGCTGTTTCCGGTTTTTAAGGATTCATTAGGATGTTGCATGACCCTTCTGCCAGTGCGCAGAGTTATCCTTCCTCCATGAGGCATTGCATCCCGGGCATTAACTATTAAATTTACAAGCACCTGCTCTATCATTCCAGGATCTGCAAGTACCTTCAGGCTTTCACTGGGGTCAAGCTCTGCCTCAAGCTCAACATTTTCACCAATCAGCCGCCTGAGCATCTTCTGCTGTTTTTGTACCAGTTCATTTATCTCAACAATTCTCAGTCGAGGTGTCTGTTTGCGACTGAACGCAAGAAGCTGTCTTGTCAGCTCTGAGGCACGACTTGCAGCATCCACCAGACACTTTACCTGCTTAAGGGCATGTGGCTTATCCTTCATGTCCTCTGCAAGAAGTTCACCATAACCGGTTATTGCCGTAAGGAGATTGTTGAATTCGTGTGCAACGCCCCCTGCAAGGGTTCCTATTGCCTCCATCTTCTGTGATTGCAGCAACTGGGCCTGAAGGAGTTCTGCCTTTCGTTTCGCCTTCCTTCGTTCCGTAACATCCCGAATACACATCACCATGCCCATAAAGTGTCTATTTTCATCAAAGATGGGAGCGGCAAGATACTCAACCTCTACAGGCTCGCCGTTTTTCCTCCAGAAGATATCTTCCCTGAACAGATTATAGTTGCCAAGCTCGAGGGCACTGCAAAACGGACACTCTTCTTCTGGATACTGGCTTCTGTCCTTGCGCAGATAGTGCACCAGGGAGTGCAGGTCATTCCCAAGGATTTCCCTCCTGCTGAAACCAAGTATCTTGCAAGCAGCAGAATTTGCATATTCAATATTGCCTGAGCTGTCCAGTTCCAAGATGCCTTCTGCTGCGTTTTCCAATATCATGTTCAGTCGCCGGTTCAATATCTTGAGATTCTCTTCAGCCTTTCGCCTCTCCTCCATGGTAATACGGTAATTTCGGGAAAGCTCGTTAATTGCCTGGCCCATCTCCTTGATCTCAAGTGGCCTTTCCCACTTTAATTGTGTGGGAGTATTATTGTGCAGCAAATCTTTAAGGGCATGGACTAATTCGGCCCTGAAACGGTCTGCAACATTAGAGAGTCGCCAAACAATAACGAACACAACAAGCATTATGACTAGCCCTATCAGGGTGACTCGCTGGGTGGTTGATTTGACAACACCCTGTACCGCACTGTAATCAACAGGCGCACCGCACCAGATTGATTGCTTCGGATCTGGCCCAGAAATTATTGGTACCCAGACAACCCGTTTACCGTCAGCACTGCGGAGCACACCTGGTTTAGCAATACGCATCAGTTCTTGCAGACCAGGGAACTGCATGAAGGCAGCCTTTTGTTCATGGATATGTCCATTTTCGCGTGGTTTGCCTGAATATACGAAATTTCCAGTGCCTCCGACAAGAAAGTTGAATTGAAATCTGTTCAGGATGTCGGTAATGTCCAAGGTGATGGCTACCGCACCTGAAATATGCCCATTATTCCCATAAACTGGGCTGCCTATAGTGATATCTACGTGCTGGGTACGATAAACTTTATCTTTTAAGAGGGTCCTGCTATTAATGGCAAGAATAGTGAAATCCTGATCTTTGCTATTGAGACTCTTGATCTTTTCTATCGCATCTTTCTTAATTTCCAGTTCATCTGCTCCTGCCTGTCTGAATCCGTTCCCCTTAACTCGTATCATCATGAATAGTTCACGGCCATTAATATCCATAACCGCAATGTTTTTGATGTCTTGATGGTGGGTAAACAGTTCCCGTATAACCCTTGAAAGACGGGTGCGAACAAATCCTGGCGTTATCATCTCGTGGGCCTGTCCGGAAACAAGGTCTCTCACTCCTGGTATATTGGCAAGGAGATGAACACCCTCAGTTCGTCTTGTAATTCTATTATTTACGTCAAGTAATTTTTCCTTGAGATTTGTAATCTGATTTTCCTCAAGGGTTGATTCCAGCACACTGATAACATGGGGCAGGTTAAGGAACATGTTAAGCAATAAAGGCAGTAGTCCCGTAGCCATGAACAGCATCAGCAGCAGGAGTCTGAATGAAATTGCACCATGCACGGCATTTTTACATAAACGTCCAGGCAATATATGTTTCAATAAATGGGAACTCATATTCTATTGAGCCAGTCCTCATTGCCGGCAAGATAAGCCTGTTACAAACGCCGCTCAAGACAGAGCAGCCCCATCTTTCAGAGCTACAGTTGTTAACATAAATATCATACCTGTTGCGGTCATAAAGTCTATAGCCGTTGACCTTTTGATGCTCATAATCTTGCCAACAAGCTGAATCGTGAGCCTCTTTTGTAGTGTTATAATTCTGACCGCACTACAATCTGTTTTTTTTACTGGTGGTTTCAGGAATGTGTTGATGGGATGACAGACTCACGAACCAGGTAAATTAGGTCTTGGTAAGAGTCAACTTGATCATAAGGGATTTCCACCCGCAAACATTGCGAACACAACAACAAGGAACCTCATCTTTTTTTGTTCAAGAAAGCAGATTGGACATTGCAGGTTCCTTTTTCTATAATTTTAAGGGAAAGGTATGTATTTGACGCGGAGTGAGTGGTTGTCGAATTTGCTGCATATCCTCGAAAGAGGCATTCCCGTTATTGTGAGGCAAACAGGTTGTTTCCATCAGGAGTAATTGCCATGAATACCGCCATAAGACAGTTGCATGCACGGCAGATTCTCGATTCCCGTGGTACCCCCACAGTGGAAGTGGACTGCATTCTTGCAGATGGAAGCCTTGGTCGGGCAGCCGTGCCATCAGGTGCTTCCACGGGCAGCCATGAGGCCGTTGAACTTAGGGATAACGATGAACTTCACTTTTTCGGTAAAGGCGTGCTCACCGCTGTGTCAAATGTGAACAATCTGATTGCTGCAAAAATTGTAGGTATGGATGCCAAGGGGCAGAGGGAAGTTGACAGTGCCATGATCGCGCTTGACGGAACTTCCAACAAGTCTCGTCTCGGCGCAAATGCCATGCTTGGGGTATCTCTTGCTGTGGCCAGGGCCGCGGCAGTCTCCTCGGGGCTCCCGCTTTTCCGTTACATTGGTGGTATGCAGGCCCTAAGGCTC
Source organism: Deltaproteobacteria bacterium (assembly GCA_015494395.1). Taxonomy (GTDB): domain Bacteria; phylum Desulfobacterota; class Dissulfuribacteria; order Dissulfuribacterales; family QOAL01; genus S144-17. The sequence goes on along the minus strand of WGBG01000122.1, from coordinate 1,136 downwards.
CCGGTGCCCATGATGAATATTATAAATGGTGGTGTGCATGCCGGATGGGAAGGATCAGATTTCCAGGAATACATGGTAGTGCCTTACGGAGCCAGAAGTGTATGCCAGGCGGTTGAATGGGGGGCGGAAATTTATCATGCCCTAAAATCAGTTATCAAGAAAAAGGGCTATATCACAGCAGTTGGCGATGAGGGAGGTTTTGCTCCGCAAGCTGGGTCAAACCGTGCACCCCTTGATTTTATAATGCAGGCAGTTCGTGAGGCGGGCCTTGAGCCGGGAAATGATGTTGGTATTGCCATAGATCCGGCTTCCAGTGAGTTTTTCAGGCATGGCCGCTATGTCCTTCGTACAGAAAACAGGGAGCTTACATCTGAGGAAATGGTTGACTACTATGTCACCCTTGTGTCTGACTATCCGGTAATTGTGCTTGAAGATGGGCTTTCAGAGGATGACTGGGATGGCTGGAGGATGTTAAACGCAAACCTTGGAGACCGGATAGAACTGGTTGGTGATGACCTGTTTGTAACCAGCGTGGAAAGAATAGCTATTGGAATAAAAAACAAGGCTGCCAATGGTGTACTTATAAAACCGAATCAGGCCGGCACCCTCAGCGAAACGGTGGATGCCGTAAAGCTGGCTCATAAAAAAGGCTGGGGGGCAATGGTATCTCACAGGAGCGGTGAAACAACTGATTCTTTCATAGCCGACCTGGCCGTAGGACTTGATGTCGGCCATCTCAAGACAGGGGCACCTGCAAGGGGTGAGCGTGTGGAAAAATACAATCAGCTTATGAGGATAGAGGAATCGCTTGGGAAATCGGCTATTTTTGCGGGAAAAGAAGGCTTTGCAATACCGGTAGGATTTTGAAGGCCTGGACTGAGCGATTGTAGTATTTGCTGTATATGCGTGCAAGAGGAATTCCCATTGTAACTGTTCAGCGTATTAACGATGATGTTACGTTGATAAAGGTAAAATCTAAAAAAATTGTAACTGTTCAGCGTATTGATGGTAATTGAGGTTAGTGAATGGCCTTGTTTTTCCGTTCCGGTGAACAATTTCTTGTTTTTCTAAGGCTTGCTCCGCCAAAATCGCGAAACTCGCTCGTCCCTCGCTCAGACAGACGCGATTTTTATGGC
>WGBG01000121.1 GCA_015494395.1 Deltaproteobacteria bacterium | reverse complement strand
TCCTAGATTGAGCGTTTCAAAATCTGGAAAATTATTTTTTCAATGAAATTAAAAGGAGTTATGTTGATTATAGCTTTCCAGTTTTGAAACCCTTCGGGATTGCCGTATTTACTGCATCTCCTTTGTCAGAGGAATCCCCATATAGCCGACTATTATGGGAATTCCTCTTTCGCGGATCTGCAGCAAATCCGACAATCGCTCAATCTAGGTGGCTGTTAATGAAGGTGCATGTTCCCTCATGAAGTTTCAGCTGTTGCCATCATAAATTCCTACACCGTTATAAGGTCTGAGGCAAGTACAGAGTGGTGGGAATTAGATCAGGAAAAAGAAAAAACCGCTGCCGTATGGCTACGGAGCGGGTTAATCAGAATTGCGGTGCCTTCCCTCTTTGGAATAAACAGGGCCGGTCCGGTATCGGAACCGACCCTGCTCGTCAGGGGGAACTTACACTGTACTGTTCAGGTCTATTCAGCGGCCAATGTTATATTGAAAGGCTTCTGAGGCTTCTGGTCTGTAACTACCATCTGCAGTGTGGCTGTTGCCTCATTGCCATGATCGTCGGTCACGGTAAGGGTGACATTATAGGTTCCTGTCTGGCTGTAGGTACACTGGGCTGGCAGTGTGGTTGCGCTCTGCCCGTTACCAAAATCAATGCTCACCGTGATGTCGCCGTTTTCAGGATCACTTACATCGGCATTGAATGTTGCTGTCATTTTCGGGTTGTTCAGTGCATCCGGTGTTGCTGTGAAGTTGCCGATCACCGGAGGCTTGTTGCTGGTGACAGTTATTATAATGTCTGAATCCTGGGAGTTTGCACCTGAATCATCTGTGACTGTGAGGGTTACGTGGTACTCACCAGCCTCGGTAAAGGTGTGCTCAACAGTGATTCCCTGTGCATCTTCAACGCCATCACCATTGAAGTCCCATGACCAGCTTACGATATTGCCATCGCTGTCCTGTGACGCTCCTGCATCAAAGAGTACGGTCAGAGGTGCTTCACCTGCTGTCACGTCTGCAGTGGCTGCAGCCTGCGGAGGCTGGTTAGGCACTGTGGTTATGGTGAGCTCGGCGGTATCGGTCTGTCCTGCAGTATCGGTTACTGTGAGCACTACTGTAAATGTGCCAACAGAGGCGTATTCGTGGACAGCGGTGACGCCGTTTCCAGTGGTACCGTCGCCAAAGTCCCATGAGTATTCAAGGTTACCTTCGGTATCATGAGAGCCCTCTGCAGAGAAGTTTACATTAAGAGGCGCCTTTCCTGTAAGGGTGTCTGCGGCGGCTTTTGCCTTTGGTGGCAGATCAAGCTGCTGCTCGGATATGAAGGTTATTGTGAGCCTTGGCCTTGTAGCGGCATCTGTTGCCTGGCTTGAAGCAAAGTAACGGAAACTGTCAGATGCAGCGGTTGTGTCAGCATTAAGGAGCACGCCGTAGTTGTTATCCGGGGCTTCAATCCAGTTCCTTGCAATATTTGTGATATCCCATGCCTTGAAGCCAGTTGCGGTATCAACTGTAGCGATATCCTGTGCCTCATCAATATTGTCCTGGGCAAGGGCTGTTCCATTGGTCCATGCTGTGGTGCCATCCCAGGTCTCGCCGGTACATGCCTCTATTACCGGGTCAACGCCAATGATGCGGTGGGCGCTTATGTCATATGCCTCATCTCCGCCAGCCTCAGTGAGGTAGAGCTCAAGGGTTGCAGACCTGATCTCTGCATCCTGGGGTAGTGCTTCAAGGTTCCACTTCATTATGATTGCGTTGGCAGCAGTATCTGTGGGCCATGTGTAAGTGCGCAGACTTTCAGACGTCGCATAGTTTTCATTATTTATATTGATATAGGTATCCTGGCATGTGCCCAGAAGGTCAGCTCCTGTATTTTCACCAAGAACCCATGTGTATGTATAACCCTGCTTGACCTCAATCTGTGCTGTGGCAGTATCTGCTGCACCATCATCATCTGTTACCGTAAGGGTCACGGTGTAGGTGCCCGGAGCATTGAAGGTGTGGCTCGCATCTACGCCATATGCTGTTGTTCCGTCTCCAAAGTTCCAGACATACTCAACGATGGAACCGTCTGCATCCGAAGAGCCTGCCCCTGAGAAGTTAGCCGTAAAGGGCGCAAAGCCTGACGCATTGTCGAGTTCCAGAGAGGCTGCAGGGGCTGTATTTGGCAGGTCATAAGTCCTGCTTACCTCGTCAGAGAAATCACTCTCCTGGCCTGCCAGATCAACTGCCTTCACTGCAAAATAGTAGGTGTTTCCTGGCAGCAGCCCGTTAATTTCAACTGTTGTGTTGTTTGCTCCAACAACTTCCACTGTCTCGGTGTAGTTTCTGCTCTCTGTACCGTAAAATACCTTGTAACCGTAGATGTCCGGTTCAGGATTGGGATCCCATGCGATGGTGGCGGTCTCTGCATACGCCGTGGAACACAATGCAGAAAACAGGAAAAATCCAATAAAGAACATTCTTGCTGTAAATTTTTTTAAGTTAGATTTTTTTATCATATTGAGCCTCCTGCCAAACTTGGCCATGGCAATTATTTTTTGTAATTGACTGTTTTCATTTCTATTTATGGTTTAGTTTTTTATTCGGTTAATTTTTTTCATGGTTTTTTCATTCAATTTGTCTTTAAGAAACGGCAAGGGGTGTACCACTCTTGCAGAGGTTTCGTTTTCAACAAGAGGAAAGGAAGGTTACCCATTGCGATACCAAGGGGGAAAGCGGGATTTTTTCAAAATTAAAAAAATCTTGATTTTTCAAGGTTTGCTACGCTACAATCGCAGGTTCAGTTCATGGTTGGGCACAGGATTTATCGCTAAAATAGCTCAAAGCTGAAAGCTCAAGGCTCAAAGCAAAGGAAGTTTTATGTTTGCTGGTTCCTTAATTCCAGGAGTAGAGTGCGCACTGCGCACCCTACATGGGGGACAGAATACCCGGATTTTTTTGTTGGTTCCTGAACTCCAGTTTGAGAACCTGACAGCAAGCATGTATTTTCATTGTTCGTTGTGCCCACCCTGGTAATAACGATTACCGTGAAAATAGCTCAAAGCTGAAAACAAACATGGCTTCTTTCACCTTGAGCCTTCAGCTTTGAGCTTTGAGCTAACTTTCATGAAAGTTTAGATATAAAGAAAGGAAACATCATGACTTTTCAGAAGCTTATAATAAGGCTTAATAACTATTGGCAGAGGCAGGGATGCCTGCTTCTTCAGCCATACGACATGGAGGTCGGGGCTGGCACCTTCCACCCTGCAACCTTCCTGCGTTCTCTTGGATCAGAGCCCTGGAACGCTGCCTATGTGCAGCCTTCCCGCAGGCCCACAGATGGCAGATACGGGGACAATCCCAACAGGCTTCAGCATTACTATCAGTACCAGGTGGTTCTGAAACCCTCGCCGGAAAACGTACAGGAACTTTACCTTGACAGCCTTACGGAGTTTGGCCTTGACCTGACCAGACATGACGTGCGTTTTGTGGAAGATGACTGGGAATCCCCTACTCTCGGGGCATGGGGACTTGGCTGGGAGGTATGGCTGGATGGCATGGAGATAACCCAGTTCACCTACTTTCAGCAGGTGGGGGGAATAGATGTCAAGCCGGTCACTGCCGAAATTACCTATGGCCTTGAGAGGATTGCCATGTATCTCCAGGGTGTTGACAACGTATATGACCTCAAGTGGAATGATTCAGTACTCTATGGCCATGTACATCATCGGGACGAGGTGGAATTTTCAACCTACAACTTTGAGGCCGCAGGGGTAGATGCCCTGAAATCAATGTTTGATACTTTTGAATCCGAATCCCTGAAGCTGCTTGATCAGGGGCTTGTGCTTCCTGCCTATGACCTGTGCCTCAAATGTTCCCATACATTCAATCTGCTTGATGCAAGGGGCGCCATCAGTGTGGCAGAGCGTACTGCATACATCGGAAGGGTCAGAAAACTTGCCAGGGGGGCTGCCCAGGGCTATGCCGCAAGCCTTGAAAAGGGCAATGATGATGAAACGCTTAATAATGAGGCACAGGGAGGTAAAGAGTGATGCCAGGCAAAAGAAATCTCCTTTTTGAAATTGGAGTGGAGGAACTTCCTGCGGGTTTTCTCTTTCCCTCTCTGGAACAGTTGGGCAGATTGGCCAAAGAAAATCTGAGAGAAAAAAATCTGCATTTTGATTCTGTAGCCACCCTTGGAACTCCCAGGCGCATGACCCTTCTGGTTAATGGCCTTGTTGAAAGACAGCCTGATATACAGGAAAAGATTGTGGGACCTGCGGCGCGTATCGCCTTTGATGAGGACGGCACGCCCACCAAGGCAGGCGAGGGATTTGCCCGTTCAAAGGGGCTTGATGTCAATGAGCTTAAGGTAGAAAAGACAGACAAGGGCGAGTATGTGGTGGCTGAGAGGGTTATCAAAGGCAGGGATACTGCAGATATCCTGGCAGAGATGCTCCCTGATATCCTTAAGGCACTGCACTTTCCAAAATCCATGAGATGGGCAGATCATGATCTGCGCTTTGCACGGCCTGTGCGCTGGCTTGTTGCCCTGTTTGGAGATGATGTCATAAAATTCAGTGTCGCAGGGGTTGAATCCGCAGCTTTCAGCAGGGGGCACCGTTTCATGGCCCCAGGGCCTGTAAGTTTCAGGGCAGATGTTGACAGCTACCTGTCGGCACTTGAAGAGGCATTTGTTATTGCTGATCCTGATGAGAGGCGTAAAAGGCTGCTTGAGGATGCCAGACGTGCTGCAGAGGAACAGGGTGGTCAACTCCTGGAGGACGCCGATCTTTTAAAGTTAAACACCAATCTTGTTGAATTTCCCTCTGCAGTCTGCGGGAAGTTCGACACCAGTTTCCTTGAGCTTCCGGAGTGTGTGCTTATCACATGCATGAAGGAACACCAGAAGTATTTTGCTGTCCAGGACAAGCAGGGAAGGCTCATGCCCAACTTTGTAGCAATCAACAACACCAGGTCTCCGGAACCTGACCTGGTAACCCAGGGCCATCAACGGGTGCTCAGGGCAAGGCTCAGCGATGCTGCCTTCTTCTTCCAGGAGGATACAAAGAGGAAACTTGAGGATTTTGTACCTGAGCTTGCAGGAATGATCTTTCACCAGAAGCTTGGCACCCTCCTTGACAAGACACGGAGAATACAGGAGCTTGCCCGGTTCGTGGCAGCAGAGACAGCGCCTGAACATACTGAAACAGCCCGACGAGCAGCATGGCTGTGCAAGGCTGACCTGCTCACCGAAATGGTCGGAGAGTTCCCCACCCTCCAGGGCATAATGGGCATGGAGTATGCTCGTCTTTCAGGCGAGCTTGAAGATGTAGCCCTTGCCATATCCGAGCACTACATGCCGGTCAAGTCCGGTGCCGAACTTCCCTCATCTCCGGCAGGGGCAGTGGTAAGTATTGCTGACAAGGTTGATACCATCTGCAGCACCTTTGCCATCGGACTTCGCCCAAGCGGTACCCAGGACCCGTACGCCCTGCGCCGTCTTGCCCTGGGTGTGCTGCATATCCTTGAAGGGGAAGAACAAGGGCAGGGAATGCCCCTTTCAATCCCTGAACTGATAAAACAGGCGCTGCTGGTGCTGGGCGAGCAGCTTCCGGATATCTCTGCAGAACTCAAGGATGAGATAGTTGAATTTTTCAAGGTGCGTTTCATTAATGACCTTACAGCCAGAGGGCTTGATGCCGATGTTGTTGAAGCGGCTGTAAGGGCAGGCTTCACCATGCCCCGTGACTGTTTGGAAAGGGCATGGGCACTTAAGGCTGTGCGCCAGCGCAAGGAGTTTGAGCCCATCAGCACTGCATTCAAGAGGGTTATGAATATCCTCAAGGATTACAGCGGCGGCATGCCAATAAAGGCAGAACTGTTCGAAGAGGCAGAGGAAAAGGCGCTTTATGAGGCATATGCAAGGGTGAAGGCAGAGCTTGGCCCTGTGCTTGGCACAGATTCCGGCGGCACCGG
>WGBG01000120.1 GCA_015494395.1 Deltaproteobacteria bacterium | reverse complement strand
TTGAGTTTAAGCCTACGACTAGACCACCTTCAACATACTGCTCTTCAACTGCTATAAAACGCTCTAGTCTTTTAGCAAAATCAGTCAGATCCAGTAAATCCTCATTAAATGATGAAATTTTCATAGGTTTTATTTTTAGGAAGCCAACGACTAAGCTCACTGGCGCCAATGGAGCGCAGCGGAATTGGCGTCCAGTGCAGCGCCTTGTTGGGCTATTCATCAATTTTGAATGCGTCTTTATACGATTGTATTCTATCAAGTTCTTGTTGAACTCTTATTCCAATATAACCTCTTTTAGGCCAGTCAAGCCAAGATAGCTCCAAGTTAAAATTAAAAAGCCTATGTAACCCTTGGTATAAAGCCTTTGGAACCTCGTTATCTCTTTTGTGGTTCTGAAAAACTACATGGTCTGTACGAGTATCAGCCACAACAAAATCAATTATAGAATCTGACCAGAACCGCCCATCATATTCCATTTTGTATAACCTAGACGGTAAGCCAAGCATTGAAAGCTGATCAAAAACATATGTGCCTTTTTTCGCATAAAAAGCATTCCAAAAAGCACCAGACGTTATCTCCTCTCGAAAAGCGCTTATCGGAAGAAATTGTTCCATACCAAGATCTAGAATCCAAAGCATCGGGTCTTTAAGGTCTACCCATAATATATTGATAGAGTTTTCCTCAAATTGGTGCTCCTTCTGTTTTATTGCAGCCAGTTTTGATACTGCCTCGCCTTGAACAGTATCTATATTCCTTTCTGGCCACCCAAAGGGAAAAATCTCAAATACTTTACCTTTGACTTTATCAGTGCCAAACGATTCGTGTTTCAAGGTATGTCTTTTTATTCTATGCTGAGGGGTATTAACTTCTATTCTGATTATTTTTCCATCTAGATCGATCAAAAAGTCGCTTCCTGATTTTCCAGATTCTATGCGAGAGCCCCAAACCCATATAAGCTCACCATAGGCTCTGATTTCTCCTAATGCTGCAGATACATTTGATACATCCTCATCCTCTAAAATTATTTTTACTTTTTCTCTTAGCCATGATTCATTTTCATCCTTTACTAATTGGACGCATTTATCCGTTCGTATAGCAACTTCCATAGTTCTGTTGCCCTCCCCAAGAATAAGTGAGATTAGAGGATGAGGCTTATCGCTGGAATACTTTATCCCATTTGCACAAGGCCAGAATACTTCTCTCAAGTTAGAGTAGTTTTTAAATCTTTCTTTGAGGCTCATGTGACAATCCTTTTAGCCCAACGACAAAGCTCAGCTGCCGCCAAGGAGCGCAGCGGATTGGCGGTCAGCTGAAGCGCTTTGTTCGCTGATTTTTTCTTTTAATTTCAGGTAATCCTGTCGTAAATCTGCCAGTGTTTTGCCCTCTGATGTGCGCCATGATGTCCATCCGTTGACTGTTTTTCGATTACTGCCAGCATCCTGCAGTCCAGCCAATGCGGCATAGCTTGGACTAGAGAACTTTTCGTTCAAAACATGAAAGTTACCGTCTTCATCCACGACTGCCTTGTATTCTCTTCTCTCTTCACCTGTTCTTGGTTTGTAACTCATGATTAGTTCGTCACCAGGATTTAACAAGCCCGCTTGGATGAGATCATAAACTGAGATATTATAGGTTTTTATCTTCCTTTCTGTATCACCTTCAATGATTGTATTGTCTTCCTCAGTGTCAATTAATGGTTTATATTCCTCTGGGAGTTCATATATAACGTTTCCTGGAATTCCCACCTCTATATATTTTTTGATGAGCCATATATTGACTGGATTTTTTAATGTTTTCGCCCAATCTGCCAAGTCATCAGAAATATTATCAATTGGCAAACCTATAAGTGGTGGTTTCTCTAAAATTTCATTCAATATTATCCCGAGTTTGTATTTATCTATATCAAGATCATCGAACTTTTCAGGCTGTTTTTTTATGGCGTCGATAGCAAGTAACGCTAAAAGTTTTCTAGACTCTGGTTGCTGCGATGCAATGATTTGTTTTGAAACTTGAGGGGCTATATGGCTCCAAACACTATGTTTCAATAACTCTGCTTCTACGATAAACCATTTTCTACCAGCCAAATCTATTGCGAAACCATCTGGGATTGTGCCTGAGCCATCAGCTGTTTTAATCAATTTCTTAGGCAAATAGAATGAGTTAGGGCCAAAAATATATTCATAATTTTCAGCTACTACACCTTCAAGCTCTTCTTCATTTTCAAAAGGGGCTTGTATGAATTTTTTATCACCAAACAAAAGCATTGATTATCCTTTTTACAGCGAACAGTGCTAATACATGGAAAAAGTCATTCATATTTGTTCATATAGAAATCATTTTTTCCATGTATTGGGATATTTTGTAAATAAAGCTGAAAAATTTCTTGAATATGGTATTCTGTCTATGTATGAGGATACTATGGCAAAAAACATGGAAAGTAAACCAAAATTTCGTCCCAATCCTAAACTTCGCCTAATGGACCAGGTGCGTGAAGTTTTACGTTACCACCACTATGCTTACCGGACTGAACAGACCTATTGCAAGTGGATATTACGGTATATACGGTTTTACGGAGGTAAAACCCATCCAAAATATCTTTCAAGCAAGGATATAGAGCGTTTTCTGTCGTATCTTGCCACTGAAAAGCGTGTTTCTGCATCGACCCAGAGACAGGCATTGAATGCCCTGGTATTCCTGTATCGAAATGTGCTTTTCAAACCGCTAGAACCGGAGATTACGCCGGTAAGGTCAAAGCGAAAACCAAGGTTGCCAACGGTTTTGTCCCATGATGAGGTTCAAAGGCTGTTTTTGCATCTTACAGGGATTCACGGCCTTATGGCGCGATTGCTTTACGGCTCAGGGCTGAGGTTAATGGAATGCATTCGGCTCCGGATCAAGGATATTGATTTTTCAAGAAATCGCATTCATGTTGTGATGGGAAAGGGAGGACGAGACCGTTCAACAATCCTGCCGGACAATATCCGTGAGGAATTGAAGATGCAGGTTTCCCGGGTAAAGGCCCTTCATCATGAAGACCTTGAGAAGGGATATGGAGAAACCTACATACCTGAGGCACTGGCACGTAAGTATCCAAATGCATGCAGGGAGACGGCATGGCAGTATCTGTTTCCTTCCAAGAACTTGTCGGTTGATCCCCGGACAGGGGCTTACAGGCGGCATCATGTGAATGAATCCGGTCTGCAGAAGGCGGTGAAACGTGCAGCAGCAAGGGCAGGAATTGACAAGAGAGTTACATGTCACACACTGAGGCACAGTTTTGCAACACACATGCTTGAGCATGGCATTAATATCAGGGTCCTTCAGGAGTTGATGGGGCATCAGGATGTTAAAACTACAGAGATTTACACGCATGTGATGGACAGGGATATTTCAAAACTCACAAGTCCGCTTGATTTTTGAGCAGTATGGCTGTTTTTACTTTTTTGTCGCCTCTTTCGTTGACATAACGGTCTTTTTTTGTAGAGTCAGTGCACCATATTCATAAATCTTTCAAATTGACATAAAGCCTGAATCATGAATTCTGAGATTGGAAATATAAAGGTTAGGGTGCCGGGCTCAAAAAGTATCACCCAGAGGGCACTGGTAGCCTCGGCACTTGCAGAGGGGGAAAGCCTGCTTAAGGGCCCTCTTCATAGTGAGGATACCCGCATGTTAAGGTCTGCCCTTGAGGCCATGGGTGTTTCAATAATTGACCAGGGCGATGATCTGAAAATACGTGGCACAGCAGGCAAATTAAATGCCCCTGGAGCCAAGGAGATCTTTATGGGCAATAACGGTACTGGCATCAGGTTCATGGTGGCAGTTGCCGGTCTTGCCAGGGGAGTCACTGTACTTACCGGAACAGATAGGATGGGGGAGCGCCCGGTGCAGCCCATGCTTGACTCCCTGTCACAATGGGAGGTTAAGGCTGAGTCTGTGAAAGGGACGGGGTGTCCGCCAGTACGCATTGAATCAGATGGAATTGCGGGAGGAGAGGCTACTCTTGCTGCATCAAAGAGCAGCCAGTTTCTTTCAGCAATGCTGCTGGTTGCGCCCTATGCCTCAATGCCCGCGGTTATCAAGCTTGACGGGCCGCTGGTTTCCCGCCCCTACGTTGATATTACGCTTGAGGTAATGAATGCCTTTGGCATTTCGGTCCAGGAAAAAGACAACAGTTTTCTGGTACCCCAGGGGTGCTACAATGCCAGGGGGTACGCTGTTGAAGGTGATGCCTCAAGTGCTTCATATTTTTTTGGAGCCGCAGCCATAACCGGAGGCAGGGTAACTGTGGAAAACATTCCTGAAAATCCCCTCCAGGGGGATGCTGCCTTTGTGGACATCCTAGGCTCTATGGGATGCCTGGTGGAAAAGGGCCCTGAAGGTGTGACTGTCCAGGGACCCCCTGAAGGCGGGCTTCGGGGCATTGAAATTGATATGAGCAAGTGGCCTGACGTGGTTCCTACCCTTGCTGTGGTTGCATCCTTTGCGAATGGCACTACTCGCATAACCAATGTTGAGCATCTGCGCATCAAAGAGACTGACAGGCTCAAGGCCATGGCAACTGAGCTTTCAAAGCTTGGAGTCAATATTACAGAAGAGCAGGATGGCCTTGTAATTCATGGTGGGGATGGATACAGGGGGGCCGAGATCGAGACCTATGATGATCACAGGATTGCAATGTGTTTTGCCGTGGCCTCTTTAAGGGTTCCTGGCATCAAGGTGCTTGACCCTGACTGTGTTGGGAAATCCTTCCCGGAGTTCTGGGATGTATGGAAAGATGTTGCCGTGCAGCTTAATGCTGTTAGAGAGAATGTATCCACTCTTGCGTGATAATTAAACGGTGTAAAAAAGTATCCCGAAATTAATGAAAATGCTTCTGACAGGATACCGCGCTACAGGGAAAACCAGCGTGGGCAGTGCACTTGCCCTGCGCCTGGGTGTGGAGTTTGTGGATTCAGACCACCTGATTCAGGAAGAAGCCGGAAAGAGTGTGGCAGAAATTGTTGCTGAATCCGGATGGCCGGGCTTCAGGGCAATGGAAAAGGCAGTCCTGCGAAAGATCGTTCACAAGGATGGAGACGCAGTTGTTTCCTGTGGGGGAGGTGCGGTGCTTCATGGAGAAATTTTTGAGAATCTTCCTGACGGGGTTTTTGTGGTCTGGCTAAAGGCCTCGGTTGACTCCATTGTGAACAGAATTGAAGCAGACCCCAAGTCCGGTTCCCTGAGGCCGTCTTTAAGCAGCGCTTCAAGTTTAAGGGATGAGGTTTCACAGGTGCTTTCTGAAAGAGCGCCGCTTTATAGAAAATTTTCAGATTATGCACTTGATACTGACAGTATGGATGTTTCAGAAATTGTTTCAGAGCTTGAAAAAATTTGGAAAAAGGTGTCAAAATGAAGGTTGTTGCTTTTAACGGCAGTGCAAGAAAGGGCGGAAACACTGCCAGGCTTCTTGGTACTGTGCTCGGAGAGCTTGAGTCCGCAGGTATTGAAACAGAACTCGTTGAGCTTTCGGGACAGAATATTTCCGGATGCATTGCCTGTTACAAATGTTTCAAGAACAAGGACAGGCGCTGTGCAGTTGATGACGATATAATAAACGAGTGTATTTCAAAGATGCTTGAGGCAGACGGGATACTTCTTGGCTCCCCCACCTATTTTGCCGACATCTCTGCCAACATGAAGGCACTCATTGAGCGATGCGGCATGGTGGCAAGGGCAAATGGCGACATGTTCAGGCGCAAGGTCGGGGCAGGCGTTGTTGCAGTGCGGCGTTGCGGGGCATATCATGTGTTCAGCTCCCTTAACAGTTTTTTCCTGATTGGCCAGATGATCGTTGTGGGTTCCTCTTACTGGAATATCGGCATAGGTAGGGAGCCTGGAGAGGTCATGAAGGATGAAGAGGGAGTGAAGACTATGAAAGACCTGGGGCAAAATATGGCCTGGGTACTTAAACGCATATGTTAGTTGCCGAGAAAATAGCTCAAAGCTGAAAGCTCAAGGCTCAAAGTAAAAGAGACCTTGTTTGCTTTCAGCTTCCGACTTTGAGCTTTGAGCCAACTTTCATGTCAGGGGGTGAAGACCCCATGGCATGAAAGTTCAGAGGAGAAAAGGAATCATGTTTGACAAGGTAAACGAGGCGCTTCAGAAGGTGCGTCCCATGCTCCAGCAGGATGGAGGGGACGTTGAACTGGTTGATGTTGACGAGGAAAATGGCGTGGTTAATGTAAGGCTTACCGGTGCATGCAAGGGCTGCCCCATGAGCCAGATGACATTAAAGGCGGGCATAGAGAGATACCTTAAGAGCGAAGTTCCAGAGGTAAGCACTGTTGAGAGTGTGGAGTAGGTTACGGCCTGGTTATTGAACCTGGTTTACCCGGCATGATGATACGGGGTGCCGGCCAGTATTGTGCATGCCCTGTAAACCTGTTCTGCCAGGATAAGACGCGCCATGTCGTGGGTAAAGGTCATGGGAGAGAGGGAAAGCGTCATGTGGCATGCTGAGATCAGGTTTTCATGCAGGCCGTAGGGCCCACCAATTACAAAGGCCATATCCCTTCTGCCTTCATCTTCAACTCTTTTTATAAGCGCTGCAAGCCCGCTGCTTGAAAGCATTTTGCCCCGCTGGTCCAGTGCCACTGCGTAGGCACCTGCAGGCAGTGCCTTCTTTAATCCCTGGCTCTCCCTTTGTATCTGCTGTTTTCCCCCCTTGCCTTTTAGCTCTTTTGTCTCTACAACTTCTGTAGCATGATATTTTTTTATTCTTGAAAGGTACTTGTTCAAGCCCTGTGCAAGCCATGCCTCCTTTGTGTGGCCTGCCCAGACGAATTTAAGCCGCAGCATCTAAAAAATCTCCGTGATTAAGGTTGGCATTAGGCGAAACATAGGCCCTAAGCAATATGAATAATTATGGATAATAAAACAAAGCAACAAATTCTAAGCAAACTTCCCAAGGTTGATGCCCTTATGGCAGAGATTGACATTACTGATTGCCCCAATTCAGTCAAGGTGCAGGCATGCAGACAGGCCATAGACCAGGCAAGGCGCCGCGTACTTGACGGTGAACATGAGGCAGGAAGCCCGCAGAGTGTTCGTAGAAATGCTCTCGAACTCATTGAAGAACTCATGCAGCCCTCCCTTCGCCCTGTTATAAATGCCACCGGGGTGATTGTTCATACAAACCTTGGACGTTCGCTTCTGCCAGAATCTGTCATTGATGCCATGACTGCCGTGGCATGTGGTTACTCAAACCTGGAATATAACCTTGAAGCAGGGGCCAGGGGAAGCCGTTACAGTCATGTTGAGGGAATTTTGTGCGAGCTTACCGGTGCGGAATCTGCCCTTGTGGTCAACAACAATGCTGCAGCGGTCCTGATTACCCTGGAGACCCTTGCCAGGGGACGTGAAGTAGTGGTGTCCAGGGGCGAGCTGGTGGAAATTGGTGGCTCCTTCAGGATCCCTGATGTTATGGCAAGGAGTGGTGCTGTGCTACGGGAGGTGGGGGCAACCAACAGGACCCATCTTCGCGATTACAGGGCTGCCATAAACGAAAATACTGCCCTGCTCATGAAGGTGCATCAGAGCAATTTTTCTGTGGTGGGCTTTACGAGTGCCGTGTCCATGCAAGAATTATCTGACCTTGCCTCAGAGCACGGCCTGAAGGTGTTTGAAGACCTTGGAAGTGGAACACTTGTTGATTTTTCACGGTATGGGCTTCAGCATGAGCCAACGGTGCAGGAGTCCCTGGCAGGTGGAGCTGACCTGGTATCCTTCAGCGGCGACAAGCTCCTTGGCGGCCCCCAGGCCGGGATTATTGTTGGCAAGCGCGAGATTGTGGACAGGATAAAGATGAATCCCATGAACCGTGCAATGCGCATCGACAAGCTCACACTGGTTGCGCTTGAGCAGTTGCTTTTGCTCTACAGGGACCCGGCGGCAGCAGTAAATAAGATCCCCACGCTCAAGATGATGTGTTCTCCATATGAAGAGCAGAAACGGCGTGCCAGGAGATTTGCGGCCCGGGTGCGGAAGGTAATTCCTGAGGGACTCACCGTGGAGGTTGTCAAAACCGTTGCCAGGGCAGGAGGCGGCGCACTTCCCTTGCTGGAGATACCTTCAGCCGGTATATCTGTTAAAGATCCCGGGGACAGGTTCTCTGCTGCTGAAGTAGAAAGGTCGCTTCGTTCAACAAGGCCTCCAGTTATAGCCAGGGTAGAAGATGACAACATTATTATGGATGTTCGCACAATGGCTGATTCAGAGTTTGTTACAGCAGCCCGGTGCATTGCTGCTGCCACAGGCGA
>WGBG01000119.1 GCA_015494395.1 Deltaproteobacteria bacterium | reverse complement strand
TCTTTGCCATCTTCTTTACACCCAGTGAAGAAGAGCCGCAGATAGTAGTCCCCATGATTGACGTCATGGTGAGCATGCCAGGCGCTTCCCCTGCCGAGGTGGAGAAGCGGGTTGTGAACCCCATGGAAAAGCTCATCTACGAGATCCCCGGCGTTGAGTATGTTTACTCCACTGCAATGGATGGCAGGGCAATGACCATTGTACGGTTCTATGTGGGGGAGGATACACAGAAGAGCCTGGTTAAAGTCTATGACAAGCTCTATTCCCATTTTGACTGGATCCCTCCCGGCTGCAGCAAGCCCCTTCTGAAACCCCATTCCATTGATGATGTCCCCATTGTATGCCTCACCTTCTTTGGCAAGGATCTGGACAATGTCACCCTGCGAAACATGGTGGCAAGGATTGATGACGAGATCAGGTCCATACCTGGAATAAGCAGCACGTTCATAAAAGGCGGGCTCAGGAAACAGGTAAGGGTCGAGCTGATTTCAGAGGCCATGTCAACTGCAGGCATTGATGCGGTTGATGTGATAAATGCCATTGGCTCCCAGAATCAGGCATCCTGGATCTCTGACATTTCAACAAATAACCAGGCGTTTTCCCTGCGACTCAATAACTTTTTTTCAAACATCGATGAAGTAAAAAACACCATTGTAACGGTACATGACGGTGTTCCTGTGCGCCTGGGGCAGGTTGCCCGTGTTGCAGAAACCGGAGAGGAGCCGGATTCCTATGTGTTTATCGGTGCAGGCCTTGGCGTTCGTTACTCCGGGCCTGATGCGGTAATAAAGCCAGGCGAGCTTGAGCCAGCCGTCACCATCGCAGTGGCAAAGCGTAAGGGGTGGAATGCCACGGAACTTGCCAACCTTGTGAAGAAAAAGGTCGAGGAGATGCGCGGCTTTATCATTCCAGAAGGTGTTCACGTGGTGGTGACCCGTGATTATGGAAAGACTGCCGAGGACAAGTCCCACGAGTTGCTGGAACACCTTGCCATTGCCACCATTTCCGTGGCAATACTCATGGCCCTGCTTCTTGGCGTGGAGGCAAGCCTGGTTGTGCTTGTGGCCATTCCCGTGACCCTGGCCTTTACACTCTTCATCTACTACATTCACGGCTACACCCTGAACCGGGTTACTCTTTTTGCCCTTATATTCTGTATCGGTATCCTTGTTGACGACCCTATTGTGGGGGTTGAGAATATTGTACGCCACATGAGGCTTCCGGAAAATCGGGGCCGCTCCCTTAAGGACATAATCGTTGAGGCGGTGGTTGAGGTGGGAAGCCCCCTTATTCTTGCCACCATCACAGTTATTGTGGCTATACTGCCCCTTGCCTTTGTCCGCGGGCTCATGGGGCCATACATGCGTCCAATGCCGGTTGGCGCCTCTGTAGCCATGTTCTTGTCCATGGTCATCTCCTTCGTCATAACTCCGTGGACAGCCTACCACATCTTTTCCCGCGGCAAGGGGGAGCACAAGGTTGAGAAAGAGGGGAAGCTGGATCATATCTACAGGTGGGCAATGGGGCACCTTATTCTTAACCGGGGGCAGCGGTGGCTCTTCCTCGGTTTTATGGCAGTTTGCTTTATAGGCGCCTGTTCGCTCATCTATTTCAAGGTGGTAAAGGTTAAAATGCTTCCCTTTGACAACAAGAGCGAATTTCAGGTGATAATTGACATGCCTGAAGGCACTGCCCTTGAAAAGACTGCCCAGGTTGCCGAGGAGCTTGGCGCAGTGCTCTCTGAGGAATCTGTTGTAAGCAATTATGAAATTTATATCGGGACAGCATCCCCATTCAACTTTAACGGGCTGGTGCGCCACTACTACATGCGTTCAGGCCCCAATGTTGCCGATATCCAGGTCAATCTTACCCCGAAGGATGCCCGGGATGAGCAGAGCCATCCAATCGCAAGGCGCATGCGGCCCAAGCTTAAGAAGATTGCAGACAAATACGGCGCAAGGATAAAAGTTGCCGAGATCCCCCCTGGGCCCCCGGTGCTTCAGACCATGGTGGCAGAGGTGTACGGCCCTGACTACAGCCAGCAGATAGAAGTTGCACGCCACATAAAGAAGGTTTTTGAGGATACTCCAAGCATAGTGGATGTTGACTGGTATATGAACGATCCTCAGAAGGAGTTTGAGTTTGTGGTGGACCGGGATCGTGCCATGATGAACGGTATTGCCCCTGCAAGGGTCCTGCAGGTGCTGAGCGCCTCAATACCGGGCAGGGTTGCCGGGCTGCTGCATGAGCCGGATGCCCCTGAGGACATTCCCGTGCTGGTGCGTCTGCCGCTTTCAGACCGGTCTGATATTGCTGATCTCTCTTCAATCCGCGTAAGAGGGCAGGCTGGAAACATGGTCTCCCTGGGAGAGCTTGTCCAGGTCAGAGAGAAGATAATCCCCCATCCCATATATCACAAGAATCTGAAGCCGGTTGTCTATGTAACAGGAGACATGGCTGGTGAGGAGGAGAGTCCGGTTTACGGTATACTTGCTGTTAACAAGGCACTTGAGGATTACACACCGCCTGATGGTGGAAAGCTTGATATCTACTATACAAAACAGCCATTTACCCAGAAGAGCTGGTCAATGAAGTGGGATGGCGAGTGGCAGGTTACCTATGAGGTGTTCAGAGATATGGGAGCTGCCTTTGCCGTGGTGATTGTGCTGATCTTCGTGCTGGTGGTGGGCTGGTTCCGTTCCTACTCAGTGCCCCTGGTCATCCTCTCGCCAATTCCGCT